>CAYZNE010000051.1:0-8052 GCA_964478955.1 uncultured Methanosarcinales archaeon | reverse complement strand
TTCCTTAGTCCATTTCTGTTGTTTAACCACAGTTAAAGAATCAATACCTGCATCATTCAAAGTATTTTCCCAGAAAGTTTTACCTTTATAGAAGCCTTTAGAACTCCAATATAAAAATTTGTATTCAGAATTTCTAATAGACCCACTATCAAGGGCAACACCATTATCATAAGCTTCTTTTATTTGTTCTAAGAGAGTTAACTTTTTTTGTTCTTTAAGATTAATCAAATAATTATTTTCTTTTATTTTTGTTTTCTTAATTGTAGTTCTCCAATTGCCAAAAGCTTTGCAAGCTCGCCTATAGAAAGGTTTATTAACTTTTTGTACATAACAAAGTCTTATATCTTTACCTTGATTATTCCATTCTATTATTTGTTCAAGTATTGCTTTTTTATTATATTTAAATTTATCTTCAATTGTCTTATAACTTATACCCGCACGTGCAACAGCAGTTTTCCAAGAACCATAAAATCTATAACCTGCTTGTTGTAATTTTCTTAGTTCAGGATTATCAGAATTTTGTAAAACCCCTGCTCTTAAATCAACCCCTTGCCTATTAAACTCTTTAATCTTTTGTATAACTTTTGTCTTTGACCAGTGTTCTTTTGGTTTTAACATTTTAAGATATATTTTCTTTAGGTATAGAAGTTAATATAGATTCAAGTAAATAAACATCTTTAACACCTGCTTCTTCAACAGCATTTTCCCAAGAGCCAAAAGCACGTTTTGCAGAACGATACAACCAAGGCATCTTCTCTTTGATACTTTTTTCATTTAAGGTTTCGCTAACTAAAGAATGAAGCTTTTTTTTTACCCTAGACTTGGTTCTAGTATCATAATCAAATAAAGCATTAATTATACTTGTATCAACAAAAAATTCCTTCATAACACTTTTATCAACATTTAATAACTTATAAACAAAAAATTCAGGTATTTTATTATAATATATAGCCTTTACAAACCTTTGTCTTAGTGCTTCATGCTTGTTTTTAGAAGATACCTTAAATATTTCAGAAACAATTATTTTCCTAACAATCCCATAAGTAACACGAAAAAGTTTTCTAACTTCCTCTGTTTCATGAAATTTCATATAATTCAATCCAACACTAAACATATCTGGATAAACATCACAGAACTCTGAAGTTCTATTCTTACCATATTTCCTTGCTTTCATTAGTTGTAATCTTGAACTCATTTTAACCATCCAAAATAAATATTAATATATTCCTAAAAACTATTTAGCTTTTATTTTTTATAATCCTAATTGATAAAAATCCTCAACTTTCACAAACTTATTATCCATAACCTCTTCGATAAATTCTTTAGTGTAAAAATCAGTTTGATCAATAAATTCTCTTAACAAATATACTTGAGAAATAATCTTTTTTTCAACAGGACCAGCCATAAGCAGAGGATTACTTTTACTCATCTTTTCCATGCCTGCATTAAAAACATCATTAACATTAGTTATATCACCAACTAAATCTTCTGTTTTTATTGCAAGAGGAAATCCATTATGGATAAAATATTGATTAACTGCTCCAATAGATTTAGATAAATAACTAATCAGAAGATGATTAATAGTTACAGAAACAAATTTTTCTGCAAGCATATTCTTGAATTGTTCAGGAGCATCAAACTTTTCATTAACCTTTCTACACATTTCTTCAGTAGAAACAGCACTTACTAATACAAGCTGAGAATGTTTTTTTATAAAATCTGCTAGAGTAATCTTATCTTCAAGTAAATATATATTTTGTTTATTAACATCTAATGGTAAAACATGACACTTATCTATGTCTAAACCATACACCATTCCATATAAAGCCTTTAATCCTTTATCCATTTTTATTCACCATTAAAATTAATATCTTCTTCTGGCTTAAATCTTTTAATATAATTTACAAATAGTTCTTTGGTTTTGCTTACAATTGACATTTTTCTCCCTCACTATTGCTGAGTAACAACAAAACTTAGAATCAAATTGGAGTATTAATATCTAACTGATATTATTAATATTAATGCTATTAAACCACAAACTTTAAATATTAATAATGATTCTCAAGCAATATGCAACGTAAACTAATAAAACAAGGACTTGGAGGCTTTACAATCTATTTACCAAAGAAATGGCTAGATAAAAAAGGCTTAAAAGAAGGTAGTAGTGTTGAAGTAGAAGAACTAGAAGAAGATATTATTATATACTCAAACAAACTAAAAAAGAACAAAGCAGAAATAACATTAAACATAAAGAAGTCAACAGAATCTGCAGCAAGAACAATCATTACAAATGCCTATAGATTAGGTTATGATAAAGTTAAGGTTAATTTTAATGACAACAAACAATTTAAATTACTAAATAAAACAATAAGAAATCAATTATTAGGTTTTGAAATAACAAAAAAAGAAAAAGACTTCTGTATAGTTGAAAGCATAACAGAGCCTTCGACAGAACAATTTGATATATTGATACAAAAAGTATTTTATAATTCATTAGAATTAATAAAAATAACTAAAAAAAGATTGAACAAACAAGAAGTAGAAGAAGATTATAATGAAGTAGAAGAAAGAATAAAACAATATGATAATTTCTGTAGAAGAACAATAACTAAAAAAAGGTTTCAGAGAAATAGTCAATTATTCTGGACATTCTTGACACTAATAGTGCATGCTCAAAGAGAATTCTACATGATAAACAAATGGCTTGATAATAACAAATGTGACACAAATAAAAAAGTAATTGCGTTTTTAGAAGAAATAGAAAAAATGGTTAGAGACATAATAAAATCATATTCTAAAAAAGAAGTTAAGCTTTTAGAAGAAATACATACATTAGAAAAAGATTTAATTCATAAAAAAGCAGAAATATTATTTAAAGAATTCAAACATCCAATGATTGTACATAGATTAGCATCTTCTGCAAGAAAATATTATCTTGCAACTAGTCCATTGATTGGAATAATTATTTAGAACTTTCTAATTCCTAATTTTCTTTGAAGATTATTAGGTGCATTAGCAAACTTTGCATCAAGAGAATCATTATTAGTATTCCCCATAACAACAGTATTAGAATGAACCTTAGAAGAATCAGGCTTAATAATTTCTTTATAATTACCCTTATCATCAACAGAAAAATAAAACGCAAGAGCACGATTAACTAACTCTTTTTTTTCTGGAGGAAGATAAGTTGAGTAACCATCATAGCGACTAGAAGTTTTACCATCATCGTTTTTCTTAAGAACAGGAAAATAATTTTCGTTACCTGACCTTTGTTTTGCACACATAATTTCATCATCAGTACAAAAATACTTTGTAAAAATATCATCAACTCTTAAGAATCCCTCTTTAAAATTTACAAAGCTTGTGGACATAATTAAATAATCTTTAAGATTTCCTATTTCACTTATATCACCATCAAGTTGATTATATAACTGTATATTTAAGAGTGTATTATTTCCATTATTCTCTTTTAATAAACGCGCTTTAACAAAATCAATAGGAACCAAAAAGTTCTTACTTCTTTGAAAACCAAATAACCCATCTTTCTTTTTCTGATCAAAAGTATAAGCAGAAAACATTATTGAAGCTAATTGATTCCCAATATTAATAGTTGCTAAAGACCGAGATGAAATAAACTTAGAGTCCTTATAATATTTCATAAATTCCGGTTCAACCAAGGCTCTTTGCACATCATCTAAATAAGGTTTTAAGTCAGTGACCATATCAATAGTTGTATGAATCTTCCTAGTTGCTGAGGGGTTACTATTAATTATGCTAACAAGTTCTATTTTACTTCTTAATAAATCATTAAGTGTTGGGGAATAATCAAGTTCTTTTATTTCAATATTTGAACCCAATTTAAAAAACAAATACCCAATTGTTAGTACAACTGAAATCCAAAACACAGGTTTAGAATACTTTTTTATTTTCTGAGAAACTTTATAACGTACATCTGTTTGCATTAATCCATTTCTAAATTTACTGACATCCAAAAAAGTATCATCAAAAGAAAGAGCTTTATCAAATAACTTTCGATAATGCTTAGGTAACTTTCTAAGAGCTTTCTTCTTATTAGACCGATGTATCTCAGATGTTATTTCATCAATCTTATTCTCACCATCAAAAAGAGAGACTTTAACTGTTTTATCACCTATTTTCAGAGGCTTACCATTAACAGGATCAAATTTAATTTTATAATTAAATGCTTCTTTACCTGCTAAAGCAAAATACATAGTATTAGCTAAAGCATAAAATTCTGTTTGTCTTGAGGCATGAGCTTCTTCTTCAGTAAATATAGAATTTAATAAAACCGGAGAAGTATAAGGAGTCCCTCCTCTAGTAGGCCATAATTGAGCCTTAATATCATCTCCTTTTTTAGCATTCTGAAAATCAGTAAATATCACTCTTCCATTCTTATCAATTATAATATTGCTTGGCTTAATATCTCTATGTAATCTATAATCCAGACCAGAATACATATCCTTCATTAAATCAAGACATTGACTAAAAATATCCATAAACTTTTCTTTAGAATAAAGATCATTACTCTTTAATCTTTTTTCAACATCTCTTTTCATATCTGGTCCATCACCATACTCTTCTGCGACAACATGCCTTCCGTTAATATAGAAACTATCAGTAACAGAAGCAATATGTGGATGATCACCAATAGAGTTTTGTGTATCTAATTCATTAACATCAGGATTACCTTCAGGTAGCCGTGAAAGATTCATCAAAGTGCAAACAGAATCAAGATTAATATCGCTTTTTCTTTTAGCAATTTTAATAACTCTTGGTAAACGTAATCCATTTTTCACAAAAATAGCTCTAAAAACATCCCTTGTATTACCTGAATTAACATATTCACCAAGAATATACTTTTCTTTCTCAATTAAAGCAACTTCTTCATCAGTTAAAACTTTATTAGGTTGAAAATCTTCAGACACATTAAAATTAACCATTTCTTCAAGTTTTCTTGCAGGTTCAGCTGGGGGTGTCACTCTAAATCACCTCTTAGAACTTCTTTTACTGCATACTCAAATGCATGTGATTTGTTACGAAACTTGCCTTTACGCATAGCTTCTCTTATTTTAACAATAGTTTCTTCATCTACTGAAATGCTTAGTTTGTGCTTCAAAATATCACCATTTAGTAGTAAAAACTACTACTAATTTATAAAGCTTTCGTCCTATTATCACTAGAAAGTAACAAATATCCACAAAATCCAAGAAACAAGTTTCAAAGCTAAAATCATCAGTAAAGTTTATAAAATATGAAGATGAATATAAATTATAATAGGTGGATAATTATGGATTCAAAAAAACTAATACTAATTATTATTCTTTTCATTGCAATTTCTTTTACAATAACAGGATGTTTCTTACCAAATCAAGAAGAAAACTCAGGAATCCAAGGATCACAATCAAAATATTATACAGGAAAGGTTGGAGTTGAAGCAGAATTTAGCAATCTTCCTAAAAAAGTTTGGTATTATGAAGGGGGAAGCCCAACAGAAAATGTGTTTGACTTTACTGTAAAAGTTCACAACAAAGGAACTAGCCTAGCAAGAGGAGCAACATTTATTTCTGGTTATGGACCAAGTTTTTTAGAAGTAGAAGGACAAGATCTTCAAAGACAAACCGGGGGAGATTGTGTAATTGATATAACAAGTTTTGGAAACCTCTATGAACTACACACTTGGAATGGATTATTATCTTGTGCATTTATGGATGGGTCATCATTTGAATATACACGAGATGAGGATTTCTGGACAACAAATATTAATAACATAGGAAACATATTAGGCCAATTAGGAATTTGGGATACACCAAATTGGATAGACAATCTAGACCTGAGCTTAACTGGTGAAGATAATAATTTATTAGGATTTGGTTTTAACTTTGATAATTTAACAGGTTTAGATATTAATTTATTATATCATGGTGCAGGATTATCAATTGCAATGGCTGAAGCAATTAATTTTGAAAATTATTTTGGAAGAGAATATATTTTAGCTGCAGACAACTCATACTTCCCAGGAGGAGGTTCAGAATATATTGGTTACCATGTTGATATGAAATACTGGCCACCAGGAGCAGAAGAATATGAATTACCATTAATGTTAACAAACTGTTATGGATATGCAACTTATACTGCCCCAATGTTATGTATTGATCCAATGCCTGAAAGTGAACAAAGAAAAGCATGCAAACCAAAAGATATCCACATGACAAATCAAGGAGCTCCTGTTGCAGTTACAAAAATCGAGCAAGAAGGAGACAAAAAAAGAGTTAGATTTACAATCCATGTAAAAAATGTAGGAGATGGAGAAGTAATAGACTGGGGGCATATTGCAAGATGTAGCCCTTATTATACAGGACCATTAATGATGAATCACAAAAACTTAGTTCAAGGGTTTGTTGTAAATCTTGAAAACCAAAGACTTGAGTGTACTCCTTCAAGTGGGAATATTAGATTAAATGATCAAGGTGAAGGACAAATTACTTGCACATATAATATTCAATATCAAAACTTGCAATCAGCATACCAAACACCTTTAGTTATTGAATTTTGGTATGGGTATCAACAAACAGAAATACAATCAATATTATTTAAGAAAATTTAACAGGAGGTTTTACTAAAATGAAATTAAGAAATCTATTTTTAATCATAATTATTATTGCTGCACTAATGCTGTCAGGATGCGGACAACAAACAACTACTAAAACAACACCTTATGTTGGCGGAACAGAAGGACTAACTATGGAATTTCAAGAAGGACAACCGCCTCTAGAAATCTTTGATGAAGGAACAATGCCTTTCACAGTAGGGATATTATTAAAAAATAAAGGAGAACATGGAATATTTGATGAAACATATGAATTAAATGAGTTCGAGGACTTTGGAAGACTAACTCTTAGAGGAATAAATCCAGTTTATTTTGATATAACTAATGATGAAACAATTCTTGATTTTAAAACAAAAGGAATCAGTTTAATGGCTTACAGAAAAAATCCTGCAGATGGAACTGAACTGCAAGGAGGAATCGCAAGTGCACAATTCCCAACACTAAACTATCTACATGATTCTCAAGGAAACAATGATCTGACACTTGGAGTAGATATGTGTTATAACTACAGAACAAAATCAACTACAAACATTTGCGTTGTTAAAGATATACAAAATAGAAAAAATAAAATCTGTGACCCTTTTGAAGAAAAAGAAACAAGTAACAGTGGAGCACCTGTACATGTAAAAAGCATAATACAAGCACCAGCAGGACAAAACAAGCTTTCACTAATAATCAACATAGAAAAAGTTAATGATGGTGGAACAGTTTTCAGAAAAGTTAACCCAGACACAATAACAAACGATGACCTTGTATGTGATGAATCACCAACAAACCAAGACAAAAACAAAGTTTTTGTTAGAGTTAATCTTCCAGATGGAGACGATAAAATAAGTTGCTCTGAGTTTGGAGGAGAAAATGAAGGCGACATAATGCTAAATGTTGGACAAGTAAAACCTGTTGTTTGTTCATTAGACATAGAAGAAGTAACACAAGATTATGTTACAGCATTATATGTTGATTTAGAATATTCTTTTGGACAGTACATGGACAAAACAATACAACTAAAAGATTATGAATAATAATTTTTATTTTATTTTATTTCTGACAACTGCCTTAAGGTGAGCTCATTCTAATACTTTATCGAGTTCGTTGTAGGGGGATGCACTCGCCGATGGTCAGGAGCACTGCGACTGAGAGCGGTAACATCATTTAAATCTTAAAAAAGGCCAATATATTTATAAAACGTCTCACTTCATTGAAAACCTTTATAAGTATTCAATGTTTTCTTAATAGTATGTTAACAAATAATGAATTAAATAAAATATTAACTAAAAATAGGTTACCAAAAAATAATGTTTCTAGAACTAAATACATAAATAAAATTATTGATTTTATTGACCGAAAAGAAGTTATTGTAATTAAAGGAATTAGGCGTTGTGGAAAATCAACAATAATTAAACAAATAATTTCAAAACTAAAAG
>CAYZNE010000050.1:0-8069 GCA_964478955.1 uncultured Methanosarcinales archaeon | reverse complement strand
CATAAAAAAATAGTCGTCATTTGTGTGAGCCACGAAAAGCGACTAAAAGCCTAACTTCGCCGACAAACCAACACACAAAGGTATTTACTCAAAAGTAACAACAAGTACAGAAACATTTATAAATAAAACTAAAGTATTTGATGCTATGAATCTAAAAGATAGAATTGATAGGACTGAAGCAGGAAATATTTTAGGTGTAAATGGCAGAACTGCGGCCAGATTTGTTGATTATGGATTAATTGCTTCTGTAAAAAATGGTCATAAAGTTACATTTTCAAAGGAAGATGTAGAATTACTTAAGATTAAATTAGATATAAGAAACGCTCTTACTGATAATATAAAAGAGATTTCTGTTTTATCAAGTGTCGGTTGTCCTGTTTCAGGCATGATTGATCGTTTTAATTTAAAAAATATTTGTCCAAAATATGATATTCCTGCTGAAACTAAACTTCAGTACGCCTTAGATATTTATTCTGTTCAAAGGGATAGAAGGGCTTTTGCGAAATATGATGTTCCTTTAAATGTTAGACCTACATTATTATTGCCCGGAGAAGTTACTGCAAGATTAAAATTAGTAGATGGTCATGTTGTTCGTGATTTAATTATTGGTGGAGACTTAGATGTTCATGAGCAAAAATATATTGGAAAAGACGGTTTAGAAAAACAGAAAGATTTTGTTTTTATTGATTCTTTAAGAATGTTTTTGGGTGAACATTACTGCAGCTCTCCATTATACAAATCTGATGAAGCTGCCAAAATAAATAAGGTATCTATTGAGCATATCGACAGAATTGCTAATGATCAGCATAAAGGGTTGAAACTTAAACGATCCAAACAAGGAATTTATTTATTTTCTATGAAAGACATTCAAGAGATGAATAAGTTTAAAGTTGTAGTCTATAATGGAAGAACCAAAGTCTTTCCAAAATAACAAACTATAAAAATACAAGAGTTTCTTCTATTGCTATGAATTTAATATTTATAGGGCCGCAGGCTTCAGGAAAAGGAACTCAAGCTAAAATCATTGCAGATAAGTTAGGCTATGTGCATCTTTCTACTGGTGCAATGTTTCGTGCTGAAATAGAAAAAGGAACAGAGTTGGGAAAATTAGCAGCTTCATTAATTAATGATGGTGGCAGTTTAGTTCCTGACAACATTAACAATGATTTTGTTGCTGAAACGGTCTTAAAATTAAATGATCAAGGTAAGAAAGTGATTCTTGATGGTTATCCAAGAAACCTTGTTCAGGCAAAATTTGCAATAGAAACTCTTGCAATTGATAAGGTAATTTTAATTGAAATTTCTGAAGAAGAGACAATAAGAAGATTGCAAGCAAGATATCATTGCCCTAAATGTAAAAGAGAGTATAATCTGTTATATCCCACACTTCGACCAAATATAGAAGGGTTGTGTGATGTTTGTAATATTGATTTAGTTCAAAGACCTGATGATTCCAAAGTTGAGTTTATTCAGAATAGATTAAGAACCTATCATGATGAAACAGAACCTATGTTTAAGTTATTTGAAGGTAAAGTTGCAAGTGTTGACGGTGATCAACCAATAGAAAAAGTAGCTGAAGATATTATTGGCACTTTAAATTAAAAAATTAAAATGGTAGAAATAACTAATCAGGAATTAATTAAAAAGGCAAAAGAAATTGTTAAGGTATGCAAGCTTTCAGAATTTGTAACTATAGGTTACGTTGGTTGCGCATTAGTTACCAAAGATGGTAAAGTTTATCTTGGTGTAAGTATTGACGCCTGTTGTGGTATTGGTTTTTGTGCAGAGCATAGTGCAATATCTTCAATGGTTCTTGATCAGAAATACAAAATAAAAAAAATAGTTGCAGTTAATTGGGAAGGAAAAGTTATTCCCCCATGTGGAAGATGTAGAGAGTTAATGTATCAAATTAGTGAAGACAATTGTGAAACAGAAATCTTGGTGGATGATAATAAAGTTGTAAAACTTAAGGAATTACTCCCTGATCCTTGGCAGAAAAAGATTTAAACCAAATTTGTCAGAATTTTCTTAATAACAATTGTTGCATAACTTCCTTTAGCAAGTTCAAATGCAACTTTTATTTTTTTCTTTCCAATATTTAATTCATCGTCAAGAAAATCTTCTTTAGAAAAGTTAGAAACAGGAATTAAAAAATCTCTTTGCGTTCCAAAACTTGAAAGTTCTGGAATTTGTCTAATAATAAAATCTCTCAAATCTAATTCTTCTTTGTTCATTATCTCATCGACAAGATCAACAAATCCCCCTTCGATCTCAGAACCAAAACCAATTAAAGGCAGGTTAACATTTAGCTTAGCATTAGGTTCTTTTGTTAAAAAGAATAACTTTCCTTGAGAATAATTGCATTCTAAATAAGTATACTTTTTCTCAAGAATTATTTTTTTGCAAAGTTCATTAAATAAATAACTTTGATATGCATGAATAAATATTTTTAATATTTTTATTGGTATGTGTCTTATGATTTTAATATAATCAGTTTTATATAATTCAAGAGTTTCCTTATCTAAGTGATTTTGTTTTTTTAGTAGCTCAACTGCACTCTTGAAATCTTTTTTTATTATTGCTCTACCAACTTCTTTATTATTACCTGAGAATCTTTGATCATCAAAATAGTTTACAATAAAATAGGGTTTTTCTATCTCAAATTCTTTTTCAAGGTTTCTGATTACTATTTCAAAACGATTTGCTTTAAGGTCTCCCAATGAAAGAGGATTATCGTGAAAACCAATAAATTCCAATGAAAAGTTTTCAAAACGATCTTTTAATTTTTCAATTCTATTTTTAGTATTTTGATTATTAAATATAGAAATATATTGTTCTGTAATTGCATTTTTATCTTTTGTTCCTGCAAATCCAACAAACTTTCTTTTGGTTTTTAATTCTCTGCATATAAATTGAATGCAGTCTTCAGTATTTCTTTTTATTTTCTTTAGTTTGTAGATAAGATACTTTCCATTTTCTTTGTTAAAAACAAAACTAGGAACTTCTTTTACTATGAAATCTTCTGGAATTTGTTTTATTCGATATTTATTCGAATGATCAAAATTCTCTGAATTTTGTTTTATTTTGTAGTTCATTTTTTAGAAGAATTAGCGTATTTAATTTTAAGATAAAGTTCATATAAAACAATAACCCCGAATATAGAATTCATTATGGTTACAGGACTAGAATTGATTAAAATCCCATATGTCACCCAAAAAGTTGTACCTATTATTGTTGCCAATAGCATTGACATAGAAACATCTTCAACACTTTTTGTTTTATAGGATTTGATAACTTGGGGAACAAAACTTATCATAATAAATATTCCACCAAAATAACCTATTAGTTCAGTTAACATAACTTTACAATATACCCCAATTTTATAAAGATTTTTAAATTAATTTACATTTTATTACTTTATGACAAAAATATATCATTCAAAAGAGATTCAACCTTTTTTAGGGAACTTGAAACAAGAATTAAAACAAACTTTTGCAGATTGCAAGATTATTGCAATTAAGATTCATTTTGGAGAACCTGGGAATAGATCTGCATTCACTCCAGAACAGATTAAACCTATTACAAATATTCTAAAAGAACTAAATATTAACTTCTTCTTGTATGATTCTTCTGTTAATTATTCAAGTTTAAGAGATAATCCTATAACCCATAAAAAGTTTGCAATTGATAAAGGCTGGGGTAATTTAGGTGAAATAAAAACAGATGATGATTTTATTTTAGTTAATGGAAAAAATATGAATTATGAAGTTTGTAAATCTTTAATTGACGCAGATGGAGTTCTTGTTATTAGTCATGTAAAAGGGCATGTATGTACTGGTTTTGGTGGGGCAATAAAGAATTTAGGTATGGGTGCTCTAACAAAAAAAACAAAAGTAAGTATTCATGCAGGAGGAAGTGTTTATTTTAAAGGAGAATGCAATCAATGAAATGCTTGCGTTAATGCTTGTCCATTAAATGGAATTGAAGTTACAGACAAACCTAATTTTAAATTATGTTATGGTTGCTCAAACTGTGTTGATGTCTGTCCAAACAATGCAATTCACTTTAATCTTAATTATTTTGATGTTCTTTTAGCTGAAGGTGCAAGTTGTGCTCAATCCCAATTTAAAAAATGTTATTATATTAATATAATGAATAATATTTCAAGATTATGTGATTGTGAATCTGATGCTAAAGAAATGATTGCACAAGATGCAGGATATTTATCAGGAAAAGATGGTGTTGCAATTGATAAAGCATCACATGATATTATCATAAAAAATGAAGGCAATGATGTTTTCCTAAAAAACAATAAGAAAACAGGTTTGCAACAAATTGAATATGCTGAATCATTTAATATGGGTTCTCAAGAGTATGAATTGGTGAGTTTAGAATGAAACTTTCACTAAAACTTAACAAATCTTTAGATTATAATGCACAGGAGTATTTTAAGAAGGCTAAAAAGTCAAGAAAAAAGATTCCCGGTGCAGAGAAAGCAATAGAGATAACTAAACAAAAAATTCTAAAGGCCGAAAATACAGATAAAGAAAAGGTTTCTATCATTAAAAAAATAAAAAAGAAACTAGATAAAAAATGGTTTGAGAAATTTCATTGGTTTATTACATCAAACAGGTTTCTTGTTGTTGCAGGAAGAGATGCTAATACTAATGAAGATATAATAAAAAAACATACTGATAAAGAGGATATTGTTCTGCACACAGATATGGCAGGAAGTCCATTTGCAGTTATTAAAGAGGGTTCTAAAAATAAAGAAATTTCACAACAAGATATTAAAGAAGCTGCAGATTTTGTTCTTGCATATTCTCGTGCTTGGAAAAAGGGTTATGGGAGTGCAGATATTTTCTATGTTAAGCCCGATCAAGTTACTAAAACTGCAAACCAAGGTGAACATCTTGTTAAAGGTGCATTTATGATAAGAGGCAAGACTAATTATATTCAAAATAAAATAAATTTTTGTATTGGTCTTTACAAAGATGTTTCTGGAGATTATGTTGGTAAAGTTTTTGCTGGTCCTGTGGAGGCTGCGCAGAAGCACTGTGAGAAATATTTCACATTAATGCCTGGCAGACAAAAAATTAGTGAGATTGCTAAGTTTATACGTAATGATTTTGTTTCTGATATAGATTTGGATGAATTTATTAGGGTAGTGCCTAGTAATTCTGAATTAAAGAAGTAAAAATTGTTTATTTTCTATAAATTTCCAAACTTTTTTAAATACTTACAATGTAAGTAATACGGTTTTCACAAAACGCTTCAGGAAATTCTATTCTTTAGAGTCGAAATATTTATAAATACTTACGATGTAAGTAAGCTAGTTTTTGGGTGACTTATTTTGGAGAATAAAAATAATAACATAGCTAGTGCTAACCATATTAAAAAAAATAACTTGAGCATGCCTCTTAATTTGTTTAAAGAGCGACGACTAAGTATGCTTGAAACAATAGTTCTTTTTCTAAAAAACAAAGGTTTACCTAACAAAGACATTGCTAAATTCCTCAATAGAGACCAAAAAACAGTGAGTTGTGTTCTGCATAGAGTAAAAACAAAGTCATCCAACAAATACCCCAAAACACAAAAGAACATGAGAAACGCAAAATTAAAACAAATTTTCGGACCTCATTTTAGGAACTAAAATGAGAAACGCAAAAACTAAAATAAGTTTTTGGACCTCATTCAGAAATTAAAATGAGAGACCTAAAATTAACACTAAGAGAGCTTGAGCATAAAAGAGATTTATTAGCTAGTTCTAGGGATGATCTTAAATTTAGGTTAAAAAAAAATGAAATAACTATTGAAGAATATGAAAGAGCTCTTTCAGTTAAGCAGTTTCCTGAGATTGAAACTGAAAAATTAAAAGAATATAATAAAAAAATATTGCACTTAAAACAGGTAATAAGAAATAGAGAAAATAAAATTGCAATATCTCAGCAGTATGTTCTTGTTGTTGCAATAATAATTGGTTTGATTGCTATTATAACAGTTATTCAGCCTGTTAATTTGGTTGGGTTGTTTACATACACAGATCATACTGAATATGAATTAGTTCTTAATCAAAATTTTACTAGTAATTCAACAATAGAGTTTAATGAATCAAATATTGTTTCATTAAAATTATCTGGAATGATTAAGGGTTTTTCAGAAGATTCTACGTTATTTGTAATTCTAAAAACAGACAAAGGAGACTTTATTGTTATAGATGATCAAGTTATTTTTAATAATATTGCAGGTGAACAATTAGTAGGAGTAAATCTCATTACAGGATTCGCAATTGAGAATGAAGATAACAATTCTTCTGATTTGGAACCTGTCTTAAATGAAACTAATGAAACTATTGAGTTAAACATAACTCCTGAAAATTTAACACAAGAACAAGAAACAAATATTACAACCAACATTTCAATAACCAATGAAACTATCAACTTCACAATTAACTTAATTGAAAATACAACACTTAATCTAAGTTTAAATCTGACAGAAAACCTAACTGAGAATATTTCTACTATAATTAATGAGTTAAATGCAACAGTTATTTCAGAAAATGAAACAACAGAAGAAGAAATAGTTATTGAGGATTCAATTGAGGAAGAACCTCTTGATGAAGAAGTAATCGACGAAAAAGTAATACAATATTTTGATGTTAATCTTGAGCTAGTATCAACAGAAACATTGAGTTTAGATAATGTCACAGCAGACAGCATAGTTATTCTTATTGACAACACAGAATTATTTGTTGAAACAATAACTTATTATAAATATGCTGAGGAACAACCACCAGCACAAGAAAAAGAATTCAACTATGAAGTAATTTCTCTTGGAGAAACTTTAGTTTATGATTTATCAGAATATTTTACAGATGAAAATAATGATAAATTACATTTTGATTATAAAGAAGAACAAACGTTTGACATAACTTTAGAGAATAATATTTTAACATTACAACCAACTGAAAAGGGAGTATATGAATTCTATGTTTATGCAGCTGATAAAGCATCATTAATTCAATCAAACATATTCTCAATAACTGTTCTTAATGCACCACTAGGAAATATCACCCTTAATGAAACTTTTAATGAATCTATAAACTACACAGAAAATTTGATCATTAACAATACATTAAACTTTTCAGTAAATAATTCTTTTCAAGCAGCAGGAATAGTTAGTGAGGATGTTGTTCAAGAAAAGGTTACTGTTTTAGAACCTGTAAAATGGATTAAAACAATCAAAGTTGCTAAAAATGAGGCAGTAAACACAACCCAATTGCAATTAAACACTTCTATTCCTAGCGGTGTATTAAATTTAACAATTAAAGCGATTAAAGAGGATAAAACCGAAGTAAAAATAGAGCATACTCTTGATCCAACTTTAAGGAAAAATCAAGAGAAAGAATTAAAAGAATTAAAAAAATCATACGAAAGTTCAAAAGACAATAGTTTAGACAAAAAGATAGAGCAAGATTTTGATGATAAAATAAAACAAACTGATTCTGAAATAAAGCAAGTTGAAAAAGAAATAAAAAGTGACCCCGGCAATAATTCTCCTGATTTTTTGATAACCGGTGCAGTAACAAAAGAATCAGTTATCCCCGGTACAGATAATTTAGATTTATCAATAGACCTTCCTGAAGATACAGAGGAAGTAATAATTGAATATTATACAGAAGCACCAAAATTAATAGAACAAACAATTAAAGAAAACAAAAAGAAGAAAATAACTATTTCTAGTAATTATTATTATGAAAATATAACTGCATTCACCTATGTTGGGGATATTCCTGCATGGTCGATTAAACTCCATCATGCTGTTGAGTATAATGGAGATTATTTTGGTGATGATTCAGGCACAATGTATCGAACATTGACTGATGATGAAATAAATTATGTTGATGAAAACAATAATGGTTTAATTGATAGAATAGAATGGGTTGTCCCACATCTAAGCAACGAAACATATGAATTAGATATAACCGTTTTGAATGTTTATATTTATGTCGAAGAAGGAGATAATTGGACAGTAATGTTTAACACAAGTGGTATTGGTGACTTAAAAAT
>CAYZNE010000049.1:0-8235 GCA_964478955.1 uncultured Methanosarcinales archaeon | reverse complement strand
GTTTTAGAGATTAAGAACTAAGCAAGATTTATAAACTAATTTTGAGTTCTCTTTTTCTATGATAAATGATGTTGCTTTAATTCAAGAAGAAATCAATAATTGTAAGTATATTCAATCTAATCTTTTAGAAAATAAGTT
Organism: uncultured Methanosarcinales archaeon; assembly: GCA_964478955.1. GTDB lineage: Archaea > Nanobdellota > Nanobdellia > Woesearchaeales > CAYZNE01 > CAYZNE01. The sequence continues at coordinate 8,097 of CAYZNE010000049.1, read as the reverse complement.
TAATATTCTTTATAATCCTGCTGAGGGAACTATCAAATTAGATTCTTGGTATGAGCATGGAGTTTTTTGTAGTAATGACACCTGTAATGGTTTAAATAATTATATGTTTGATAAATTTAAACATAAATCTTGTTTTTATATTGTTAGAGCTAAAGGAACTGATCTAAATTATTTCTCTGAAGACAATAGTGTTCATAGTTTCTTGCTACTGTTTGATAAAAATCCAATGGGGCTATTCGGAGTTATAGATATAAAAAACAAAATCCCAAAGATCTTTAATTCCAAAAAGTTAATGAAGAAAGTTCTTGATAAACAACCTCTGCTTGTTGATTCTAGTTTTAAAATTATTACTCCTTTAAGCCAATCTGGCTACACTGTCAAACGTGTTATAGCTAATACTCACGAAGATCCTCATTCTAATTCAGTTGTAATAAATACCTTCAACTCAATTCCTTTAGGTATGAACTCAGAACAAGATATAATTTTCTTATCATTTGACTTTAAGAATAGTAATCCTTATTTTATGGTTGAATCAGTAAGTAAAAAGGGCTCTAAGTTTAAGAAGAATATTTCTTCTCCAGTTATAGATAGTGAATTGAAAAATGACAAAGACCTTCTTGAAATTATAAATATTATTCGTTCCAAAGAAGTAATATTAAGTCATGATCCCTTTGAGTTAGATATTTCTTTATATGTGGCTTAGTCTTCTTACTCATATCGTAAAGCAACAAAAATCCAAGATTTTTGAGCTTCACTCACTATTCGTATCGTAAAGCATCAACAGGCTTCAACTTCATTGCTCTGTATGCAGGAAATAGGCCTGCAGCCATGCCAATGATTATTGCAAAGAGAATTGCTCCTATAGCTACTTCTGGTTTAAGTTTAATAGTTAAATTAAATAAGTCTAGACTAGAAATAATTAAGTTTGCAGCTTGAATAACTAAGAAACTAAATACTAAAGAAACGAGCCCTCCAATAAATCCAAGCATTCCTGCTTCTAATAAAAATATAGAAAGAATATCATTATTTTTTGCACCTATTGCTTTCATTATTCCAATTTCATTTGTTCTTTCAAGAACAGAAGTATACATAGAGTTCATAATTCCTAAACCGCCTACAAGTAATGAGATTCCTGCAATTGCAAGAATTACTAATTTAACAACGCCTATTGTTTCTTCTGCCTGTTCTTTGATTTCTGTTGGGGTAACAACCCAGAAATTATCATCTCCTCTTGCTCTTTCAAGATGTTTTTCCATATTAGTTCCAACTTTTTCAATATCAACACCTGGAAGAACCATTGCCATAATTCCTGTGATTTCGTCATCAGTATTTGTTATATCTCTCATGGATTCAATTGGTATTTGGATTGTTAAATCATTACTTTGATCTCCTGTTTCTTTTATGATGCCTACAACTCTAAAATTTTTGTCATTAATTTTTATTGTGCTTTTTGCAAATAGATTAACATCAAATCTTTCTTCAATTTTTGAACCAATAATAACAACATTTCCCTGTTCTCTGTTGTTGAACCCTCGACCATCACTAAATTCTCTACCCATTTCTTGAGCCATATCGTTAATATAGGTTGTATCTATTCCTCTAACGCTCATTAGCATTTCTTCGTCTTTTATTTCAACTGGAACACTATCTGAGTAATAAAAAACTGAATAATCAACCCCTTTAATTCGATTAACTGTATCAACATCTTTTTCTGTTAAACCTTGGGCCCCTGATGGTTCACCAAAACCAACTGCTTTAGCTGCAATCAATAATTTATTTGTTCCAAGTCTATCAAATTGATCAGAAACAAGATCCTCAATGCTTTCTGCAAAAGAATAAAGCAAGATAATAGAAACTATACCAATAATTATTCCAAGTAAAGTCAAAAAACTTCTAAGTCTTCTTGACTTAAAATTCTTTAAAACAATCTTAATATACTCCATCATTTTAATCATACCTCAGAGCAACAAAAATCTTTACAGATTCAAACAAAAATCTTTGATTTTTGGTGCACCAAAAAATTATCTTTTTTTGATTGTTTGAGCGTTACTCATTAATCATATCGTAAAGCATCTACTGGTTTAAGTTTAGATGCTCTTCTTGCGGGTAAATAACCTGCAATTAAACTAATAATAATAGCAAATAATATCATCCCCCCAAGTACAGGATAATTAATACTAATATCTATAGGCAGAAAGTTTGCACTGGTAATAATATCTGCAATGTATAATGTTAATATTTGACCAAATATTACTCCAATAACCCCCCCAATTAAACCAATGATCCCTGATTCGATGAGGAATATTTTTAGGACATCCTTATTTTTTGCACCAATAGATTTCATAATCCCAATTTCATTTGTTCTTTCTAAAACGTTGGTATACATTGAATTCATAATTCCGATTCCACCAACGATAAGTGATATGAATCCAATTGCACTTAACATAAATGTTACTCCTCCAAGCATTGTATTAACTTGGGTCATTAGTTGTGTCATTGTGTAAACTTCAAAATTTTCATCGTCTCTTCGTCTTTCCAATTGCACTTCCAGTTTCTCTGCAACTTCATTAACATCAAATCCTTTTTTTACTTCTAAGGTTATTGCATCAACTTGTCTAGGGCTATCATATTTTTCTCTAAATTTTCCAATTTCCATAATGATTGAGTTATCATCTCCTTGGTTGCCAATTTTATCAAGAATTCCAATAACTCTGAATTTTTCACCGCCAATAACCACATTTGTATTTACGTGAATTTTTTCATCAAAAGTTTCTTCCCAAATTGAATAGCCAATAATTACTCCCTGAGTTTCCTTTTCTTCAGGGAAACCCCCATATATGAATTCCCAATCAAAATCTCCCATTCTCTCACTTAAATCATCATAAGGAACTCCGCTAAGCATAATGTACGCACCCATATTTCTATACTCTATTTTTTCTGCAGGTTTATATGCCATTGGTGTAATATATTCAAAGTAAGGCATGGACTCTAAATGATTTACGTCATCTATAGAAAGAAGTTCTGTGGTTGCAATGTTACCACCCATCATTCCCTTGGGCATAACCATTATTATGTTTGTGCCCATACTCTCAAACTGCTCATTAATTGCACCTTTTAATCCTTCGCCCAGAAGAATAAGTGCAACTATTGCAGTAATACTAATTATGATTCCAAGAACTGTAAGGAAAGCTCTCGCTTTACGATTACCAATACTCCTTGTTGCCACTATAAAATAATCTTTAATCATTTTTTATATAATAAATAAAAACTAAAAAAGAAATGCTCAATAACAAAAGTTATTGGCACCGGGAAACCGGAAATAAAATAGGCAATTATTTCTTACTCTTATCTCTCGCCATTAGGTAGTAAAGCACTGCACCAATAACATATGTCCCTATAATTAATATCCACCATAAGATTTTTTTACTCTTTGGCATTTTGTTCTTTGAAAGGTTCATTATTATTGAAACCCAGAATACTGTTACGATAATTAAGAATATGGCATTAATAATCATGCTTGCACCTGCTGGTGCTTCAAGACCATATTTCATTGCATCCTTCTTGCCGTAAAGCATTACTTCTATTTTATGTTCTTCTATAAACAATTTACCATAGTCGTCTTTATATGTTAGTATAACTTTCAATGGAAGTTTGCTTGCTTCACTATCTTCAGAATAAATTTCAAATTCTGCAGTATCAAAATCATCACTGTCTAGGTTTCCAACATAGTTTTTATTTGTTCCAAGAAGCTTATAGTAAAGTGGTTGCTCAACAAGTTCAACGCTAAGATAGTTAAGACTTGCTTTACCAACATTTGCAACACTAAATGTAACTGTTCCTTTTTGAAGTTCTTTGTATATTGTTTTATCTTCCAATGCAAGAATGTATGCAGGTTCTTCATAAGTTTTTATACCAATTAAATAATTCTTTGTATAAGAATTTCCTTCATCATCAAGATAAGTCATTGTTATCGGTATCTTTTCAACATCAATAGGGGTATCTGGTGAAGTTGCTAGAGTAAATATAACTTCCTTTTCTTGGTTTGCTTTTATTGTTTCTATTATTTGTTCATTAGTGCTCCCTATTGGTGCAAAATAATAAGTTCTTGTAGTTGTATCTTCTAGGTCAAGAGATAATTTCACATCTCTAATTTCTGCATTTGTTAGTGATTTAACCTTTAATTTTAATTCAATATCTTCACCTGGGACTGCTACTTCAGGTGTTGTTATTGCAGAAACTAATTCCACAATAGGTTCATATTCGTTTATATCTATCATGAAATCATTTACTTCAAAAACTGTTGTCCAGTCGTCAAAAGTATATTTCATGCTTATTGCATTGTCTCCTGAGATTGCGCCTTCTGAAACTTTAAGTCGATATTTAATAATATAGGCATCGTCACCTGTTTGGTAAGAATCTATCGATCCAAGGTCTTTTATTGCATTTCCTTCATACAAGGTAAAAGGGTATCTCGGAATAAATTCCAACTTCATATTGTCGATGCTATCTGTTCCAGTGTTTTCAACTCTAAACCTTACATCTACATAATCGCCTGGTTCTACAGGGTCAGGAATTTGGTTTACCAGTGTTATTTCAATTCTAGTTCCATCGCTTGGGGTTGCACTAACAAGAACCATACTTAGTATAATACTGATAATAATACTAATTGCTATTAAAGTGTTTTTTATTTTCATTTTAGCCTCCGTTTAATTTCTTCTTTGTTTTTAATATTATTTTTCATTTTTTTATTATCTACTATTGCACCATCTTTTAGGTACAAAACTCTGTCAGCATATTTTGCTAAATCTGCATCGTGTGTGACCATAATAATTGTTTTTCCTTCTCTATGAAGTTTATCAAGAAATTCTAGAATCTTAACTCCGGTTTTAGAATCAAGATTTCCTGTTGGTTCGTCTGCAAGGATAACTTGCGGGTCATTTGCAAGAGCTCTAGCAATTGCAACTCTCTGTTGTTGCCCCCCTGATAATTCTGGGGGTCTATGATTAACTCTGTGCCCTAGTCCTACTAATTCTAATAATTTTCTTGCTTTTTTCTGTCTCTCTTCTGTTGGCATCCCCTGGAAAAGCATTGGAAGAGCAACATTTTCAAGTGCAGTAAGTGTTGAAACAAGGTTAAACTTTTGGAAAATAAAACCTATCTTTTTCCCTCTGATTTGCGCTAGTTCAGATTCTTCAAGGTTTGCAATGTTTTTTCCATCAAGATAAATCTGTCCTTTTGTTGGTATGTCTAAACAACCAACCATGTTTACTGCAGTAGATTTTCCTGAGCCTGAAGGGCCCATAATAGAAACAAATTCTCCTTCATGAACTTCTACATCTAAATCTCTTAATGCATGAACCTCACTATCTCCAACATGGAAGATTCTAGATACATTTGTAATTCTTATAACTGGACGTTTATTTTTCATTTTTTTATCCTTTAATTGTATTTTGACATAAGCCAAAAGCTGATCATTAAAACAAATGTGCTTCCGATAATCAGGTAAGCCATCATCATATGTATGGGGATGTTGATTGGATTTATTCCATCAATAATCATTATGGCAAATGCTGCAAGAATTAATATGGCGTAGGTTATTTTTCCTGACTTATAACCATGCATCATCATTCTCTCATCAATCTTTTTCTCTTTTTTGAATAATGCATAAGCAATTATTATTAATAGAAAAATGATTCCAATGTAAATTAAATATGAACCCACTGAATTAAATCCAAAGAACTCTCCTTTTGTTTTTGTTGTAAGTTCTATTATGATTCCTGCAATTATCATGATAAGAGAAAATATTCCTTTATGCCATAATATTAATTTGTAGTTATATTTCATTTTTGTTACCTATAATCCGAATATATCTTCAACTTTGCATTTGAAAATTTTTGTGAACTTTAATGCAAGTTCTAAGCTTGGTGTATACTTACCTTTTTCTATTGAGATGACAGTTTGTCTTGTAACTTCTACTTTATCTGCAAGACATTCCTGACTAAAATTATGTTTTTCCCTATACTCTTTTAACTTATTCTTTTTTAGTGTCATCTTACATAGTGTAAAGTATACTATACGTATAGTGTGCTTTACTTTATAAAGATTATGGATTTACACAGGGTAATTTTTATAAATAATAGAGTAAATAGCAGTTATATGAAGAAACTTCAGAACAAATTCATAAGGTTGTGGCTTATAATTGGGATAATTGCTGGTTTTGCAGGAGTTGTTTTTTTTGTGATAAATTATCTGCAAAAGAAAGTTCTCTGTGAAATGAACTGTACTCATTCTCAAGCTGTAGTTGTATCCTTAATTCTTATTGCATTATTTGGGTTATTTATTGGTAGTTTAACATATTATTTTATGTCTGAAAGAAAAGAAAAGGAGATTACTGACGTTCATACTAAAACTCATAAAAATGCTATTGCAACACTGAATTTTTTGAGTGCAGAAGAAAGAAAAATTATGAAACTAATGATAAAACATGGGGGATTTATATTGCAATCTAAGCTTCACAAAGAAACTGGTTTGTCAAGGGTCGCAATTTCTAGAAATATCTCCTCATTAGAGAAAAAGGGAATTCTTCTGAAAAAGCCGTCTGGAATGACTAACAACTTATCATTAAACAAAGATCTGCAGGCATTATTCTGTGGGGATAATAATTAATAAACTTCTTAAATAGTACTTATGAACAAAAAAGGAAGATAACCTTTTTTGGCATGCACAATATTGAAAATATTAGCATACTAAAAATCTCTGATTTTTATTACAACCAAAAAATAAATTTTTTGTGTTGTTTCACTTTTTGATACATATATATAAGGGTTGTTTCACTTTATGTAATACTATAAATAAGATGATTAAGAAAATATTGTTCATAGGGTTTTGTATAGTGCTTTTAGCATCCTTAACTGGTTGTGGTCAAGATCCGGATGTGGTAAAATTAGGTAATGAAGGCTCTTTTACTGCAGAGCAATGTTTAGAAAGGGGTTTTAATGATAAAGTAATTATGTTTGAATCAAAGTATTGTGGTCATTGCAGAAAAACTTTGCCTGATTTTATAGTTGCCTGTGAAGAACATGATGTAACTCCAATTATTCTAGATTTATCTGAAGATGAGGACATGGCACAATTTGAAACATATGATATTGAACTTGTAGGAACTCCAACATTTATATTTGGGTGTGATTATATTGTAGGTGTTAAAGATAAAGAAGCTTATTCATCTTATCTAGATGCTTTTTTAATTTCAAAGGTTTAAAATGAAAGAAAATACTAAGAGAATACTTGCTGTTTCAATAACTGTAATTGTTTTAGCACTGGTTTATTTCCTAACAAAAGGTATATCTTCAGATGCATTAAAATCTCTTGGTACAAAAATGCCTCTACCCTTATTTACATTTCTGATAGCTCTTGTAGATGGTTTTAATCCCTGTAATCTTTTTGTTCTTACATTGTTAGTAAGTCTTATGCTTGCAGAATCTCATTCAAGAAAAAAAATATTTGCAGTTGGATTCACATTCATCACAGTTGTTTATGTATTCTACTTTTTATTTATGGTTGCCTGGTTAAACATTTTCAAATTTATTGGGTTTATAGATCCCCTAAGATTTGGGATTGCAGCAATTGCAATAATTGCTGGTCTAATAAATTGTAAAGAGCTTTTCTTCTATAGAAAAGGAGTTACTTTAATGGTGCAAGATAAAAATGTTGGTCCTCTGAAAAAAAAGATTGCAAATGTTGCACATCTACTAAAGAAAGGTTCAATTGGAACTTTAATTGGTGCATCAGTTGTTCTTGCTATTTTTGCATCTCTTGTAGAGTTGCCTTGCACTGCAGGGTTTCCTTTGATCTATACAGGTATTTTGAGTGGTATGTTCTTGAAAAGTAACCTGTTGTATTATGGATATTTGTTGTTGTATAATTTATTTTACATTATGCCACTAGCAATTGTAATACTTATTTTCGGTTACACTTTCCATGGAAAGCAAATAAATAAGAAAACTATGGCCCTAATTAAGTTTATTGGTGGAGCAATAATGCTTCTTCTGGGAATGATATTATTATTTAGTCCAGGTTTAGTTCTGGGTGTTTAGA
>CAYZNE010000048.1:0-8251 GCA_964478955.1 uncultured Methanosarcinales archaeon | reverse complement strand
TTTTTCTTTGCTATTATCAGAAATCTTCTGGCTGTAAATTCTAGTTTACCTTTTCTCTCTATTCTTTTATGGAGTTTTTCCAAGATATGGATGTGTTTTTTTACACTGAAATCGTCCACGATCCAAGGTATGGCTTTGAGAAAATAAACTAATGCACCCACATCTTTAAACGTGGTTTTTCCTTTCCATTCCTTTGCCTTGACAATTTCAAATCCATTTTTTTTAAGATGTTTCTTCACATTAGTTAACGTGTTAAATTCCCACTTGGGTTTTACACTAAATTCTTTCATCAAATCTTTCAAATTTTTACCTTCAACTTGTTGTGTCAAAAAAATTCCTTTGGATGATAAGACTCTGCTTATCTCTTTTGTACTATTAGCATTAATACCTCCATGCCGGTTTAATACTAAATCAAACTCGCTATTTTTAAATGGGAGTTTTTTTGTCTCATTTGCGTAAAGTACTCTAACTCCAAATTTATGCAATTCTTTTGCAGCAACAGATACGTTTGGCTTATATCCTTCAATTGCCACACTTTTTTTGGGTTTGAATGTTGATAGGATTTCAGCAAAGATTTCTCCTCCTCCGGTAGCCATATCTAAAACAGAATTTGATTTTTTAATACTCTTCTTAGCTAAGGAAGTATATTTCCAGTTTGGTTGTCCTTCACTGTATCTTTTTTTCAAGTATGAAAAGTCCCATCCTTCAAATAATGCTTTTTCATCTTGTTCCCATTTTCTTATTAATTCATTTCGATTCGACATAATGTTGAAGAGATAATCAGTTGTTATAAATCTTACGAATATGTTGAAGTGCCCCTTTTTTTTTCTTAATTTTCGGTGCCGACCCGCAACTCTGCGGATTGCTGCGCAATCCTTGCCTCGCATCCAGAATTCTCCACTCTGACTGCGATGCGGTCTTGTCGAGGGAGAATTCAGGCTCCCCACATAACAGGGATTATACGCAATATTTTTCAGGGGTGCTCAATAAGAACTTTTATATATCTTACATAATATTCTATTCGTATGGGAATCAAAACAACATTTAATCATCTTCAAATTTACGTTTCTGATAGAAAAACATCTTTTCCATTCTATAAAGAATTATTGACATATCTTGGCTACAGAGTAGTAGATGAAGATGATATACGCTTAGGAATGAGAAATGAACCAACAAATATTTGGCTAAAAGAAGCTCCAAAAAAATTTAAAGCTAACAAATACCATAGAAAGAATGTTGGAGTTAATCATCTTGCTTTTGGCGTTTCAAAAAAAGAAGATGTAGATAAATTTTATCAAGAATTTCTCATTCCCCATGGAATAAAACCACTTTATAACACTCCAAAACGATTCCCAGAATACACTGAACAATATTATGCTATATTTTTTGAAGATCCGGATAGAATAAAATTAGAGGTTGTGTTCTTATAATAACAGAGTGCCCCTTGTGTCATACTGTCGCTCCGTTTCGCTTCGCGATTTTTTCTTGCAGAAAAAACACATAACAAGGATTATATTCAATTGGACTTGGCGCCTTAAAGAATTAATTAGATTCTAATAATACAATAGCATTTTTATAGAATGGTTCAGCAATTTGTTTTGCTTTTTCAGAAGATATTCTTTCAAACATCCAACGAATCTTTCTTTCAACCTTATCTTTACCTAATGGTACAACAAGTTTTTTTACTTGTTTAGCTGCATTTACTTCAAGATAACTGATGCTGTCAGCATCTTTTATCAAATCTGATTCTTCATCTCCACCAACTTCATGATTCAAAATCATATTTGCAATTCGTTCAATTTTATCCTTTTGAAACTCTTCCTTTTCTAAGAATTCAATCATAATTTTCGCCCCTTCTTTCTGATGTTCTTCCAATATTTCAGGATCATTTAATTCACGAGTTTGATAAGTTTGTTCCGTATTAGTACTTCTAAATGCTCTTGCAATATCATGAGCATAAGCAGATATAAGAATCACTTCATCAGCATCAGATTTTAATTGTTGCACCCAATAAACTGTTCTTTCAAAGTGTTCCATACTTTTACCTGTTACACATTTATCGAAAGATTCTTTTACAAATTGCTTTACTTTTTCTATCATATTATACATAATTCTATGGTAATATAAAAATGTAACGGTACCAAGTCCAACTCTGAAATTTCCTTTCGGGACGTTGTACTAAATTTCAGCTCTTCGAGGGAATTTAACAAGAATTAAACTCAATAATTTTTTGGGGCTAAAAACAGAATTAATTTATTCTTCAGACTCTTCTTTAGCAGCCTTAGCTCGCTCTTTAAGAACTTGTTTGTAGCAATCTTCACAAAATATTTTCTTACTTTCGCCCTTATCTACTAGATATCTCTTTTTGCATCTTCTGCAATATTTAACTTCTCTGTAGCTTGCTGCCATTTAATCACCTTAACCTAAAAAAGACTTAAGTCTTTATAAAATCTCATAAAAAATTACGGAGATTTTCCGTCGAAAATCACTAAAGGAACATACATTTCTTCTTTTGAAACTCCTCCATGATGCCCAACAAATCCAGGTGATCTTGAATTTATTAAATAATCTTTGAGTATATAATTCTCTTTCATAATTATTATATAATCACCAATCCTGTCTTTGAGTTTAGAATTTGGTTTGAATAATCCAAAATAATTTTTCTTTATTGCAATATCACTCTTAACTATAGAACAAGCATAACTTAATTTAGTTTTCATATATTTCTCAAAATCTTTTGCTTTTGAAGGTTTAACATAAGCAAAACAAACTCTACTTTCACCACAAAGGGGCATTGTTAAACACTCTTTTAGTTTAGGATGATTTTTAACAAGTATTTCTTTTGATTTAGGAGTTTGAACAAACCCGTGATCTGCAGTCAATATAACACTTGTATTATTTAAATCAATAGATGAAATAAACTTCGTTAATTTTCTATCAAAATCAATAAAATGTTTCATTACTTCTTTAGATTTTGGTCCATGATGATGACATAACTTGTCATAAAAAGACCAATAAGCATAAATATATTTCTCACCTTTTGTTTTCATTGCTTTTTTTATCTTTTTAAAAAGAGGACTTATTGATCCACCTGAATAAACCAAATTTTTTGATTTTGAAGTAACTTTTGCATTAAAATCTGATGATAATAAATCTTTTTTAGTTACAACAAAATAATTTCTATCAATATTCTTGAAAAGTGAAGTAAAATTATATAACTCATCAGGATGAATTCCATAATCAGAAAAAACTTCCCCTCCAACTGTGAGCATTGAAGGCAAAACATTAGCCATTGCACCTATTTCTTTAAGAAAAACAGTCCATGCAGTTAAACCATGTTGTTGTGCAGGATAACCAGACATAAACAAGGGTATCGCTGCCGCAGTTGTTGATGGGAAAGTAGAACCTAACTTTTGTTTCAGATTTCTACCAATAAAAGAATCAGGTGCCCTATTGACTAATCATTCATAACCTAAACCATCAAGAAGAATTAACACAATGTTTTCTTTCTTTCGAAGTTTAGCAGAACTAAATCCTTTCAGCTTTGCGTATTGTGATTTCACACCCAAAGAAGACAATATAGAACTTGTAAGATTTACAATATTTTTCTGTTTGTAATTTGGAATTATCATAATATCAAGAAAATAACAACAGTTTAAAAAGATATTGTATAATTACCACTTCATTATTTCTTTTTTAACATTGCCGTGCCACAACTCGACTAATTTTAGCATTTGTTTTTTTAATTCAGATTTAGATTTAGGTGAATAATAAAATATATACCCTCCGTCTTCTAAATTAATCTTTTTCTTTTCAACTAATTTTCTTTTAAGAAGTGTTTTAATAACTTTTTGTATTGTGCTTCGGTCTCGCTTAATTTTTTTTGATAATGCAACAACACAAATAGGATTAGTACATTTCATTAACTCTAAAAAAATCTTTAACTCTGAATCTGATAAAGAAAAACTACATTTAACAAGTGAGTCAAAATCAACTTGTTTGCACATATATTTTACCATTTTACATATGTCTACTTCTTATAGCATCTAGAACCCGGGTCACAGCAACGATATATGCTGCAGTACGAGTATCAACTTTTTCCTTTTCTTTTATTGCATAAACTGCTTCAAAACCATTATTCATTACCTTTTCAAGCTTAGCATAAACTGTGTCAATATCCCAATATTCTCCTGCTCTATTCTGAACCCATTCATAATAACTTACAGTTACTCCTCCTGCATTCGCCAGGATATCTGGAATTAACAAAATATTTTTCTTAAATAATATTTCATCTGCTTCAGGAGTTGTAGGCCCATTTGCAAGTTCTAGAACAATGTTTGCTTTAATATTATCTGCATTCTCTTGGGTTATCTGATTTTCAAGTGCAGCAGGTACAAGAACATCTACATCCAACTCCAATAATTCTCTGTTAGTAATCTCTTTTGTAGAATCAAAGCCAGCTAAACCTTTGTTTTTAGATTTATATTCTAAAGCCTTATGGGGATTTAATCCCTGTTCAGAAAATATTGCACCCTTACTATCAGATACTGCAACAATTTTCATTCCTTCATCATAAAGCATTTGTGCTAGGAAAGATCCTGCATTCCCAAATCCTTGAACTGCAACTTTTAATCCCTTTTTATCTAAACCTAATTTTTTAATTGCACTTAATAAAATATAATAACCACCCTTTGCAGTTGCGTCTCCTCGACCATGACTCCCTCCAACCCCAACTGGTTTTCCAGTAATCATGTGGGGTATATGTTTACCTTTAATGTGATTGTATTCATCCATCATCCAACTCATTATTTGAGGGTTAGTATAAACATCAGGTGCAGGAATATCTTTATCTGGACCTATAAAATCATGTATTGCACGAATATATCCTCTACTTATTCTTTCAAGCTCAAATTTAGAGAAATCTCTTGGATTAATAATAACCCCTCCTTTTCCTCCTCCAAAAGGAATATTTACAACTGCAGATTTCCATGTCATCCATGCAGCCAATGCTTCAACTTCATCTTTAGAAACATCAGGATGAAATCTTATTCCTCCTTTTGTTGGTCCTCGAGAATTATTATAGTGAGACCTATAACCTGTGAAAACTTTTATTTCACCATTATCCAACCTAATTGGAAAATTAACTTCAAGAGTTTCTTTTGGTTTACTTAGAACCTCTTTTTCTGATTCAGTAATTTTTATTTTACTAAAAGCTTTATTTAATTGTTTTTTCATATTGTTAAATGCACTAGTCATCACAATTACCCCCAGGTAATCTTTTTTTACATACCCTATTTTTCTCAAATGCAGTGGTTGCAGCTATTGAACCTTCTGCAGCTGCAGTAATCAATTGTTTTGTTCCATTTGATTCTGTTGTTATATCTCCTGCTGCATAAATTCCATTTATATTTGTTTCTTGTTTAGAATTTACTTTAACATATCCTGCCTCATCGAGTTCTAAACCAATTTTTTTAGGTAATTCAGTTATAGGTATTACCCCAACATCAATAAAAATTCCATCAAGTTCTATTTCAGGATTATTAGGATTATCTGTTTTTATTTTTGTAACGCCTGAATCGCCAATTACTTCAGTAACATTACTATTCATAACAAATTCAACTTTAGGATTATTTTTCATTTGATCAACAATGCCTGGTTTAGCTCTAAATTCTCCTCGTCTATGAATTATATAAACTTTTTTTGCATGTTGCAATAGAATAAATGCTGATGCAAAAGCAGAATCCCCCCCGCCAATAACTGCAACTGTTTTATCTTTGTAAAATGTACCATCACAAGTTGAACAATAACTTACGCCTCTTGCAGTAAACTCTTTTTCACCAGGAACACCTAATTTTCTTCTCTTTGTTCCTAATGCAACAATTACAGAATTCGCATAATAAATTGAAAACATTGTTGTAACTTTAAATTTGTCGTCTATTTTTTCTATGTTCTCAACTTTATCCATAACCACCTCTGTTCCTAAATCTTTAGCATGATCCACAAACTGTTTCATTAGATCTCTACCAATTATTTTTCTGAAACCAGGATAGTTTTCAACTTCATAATCAATATTCATTTGTCCGCCGAGTTCTTCACCGACAATTAATGTTTTCAAATTATATCTCGCAGAGTAGATTGCAGCAGTATATCCTGCACCACCTGCACCAACTATGAGTATATCATAAAGTTGATCTACTTCTTTTTTTGGTGTAGATGAAACTACTTCTGCTTCTGTATCTTGTGTTTTTTCAGCTAGTTGAATATCCATTTAATTACCTCATAGATTTTTCATCATTGCTTCAATTTTTTGTTTAAGCATCGGCTTGGGTGCAAATCCAGAAAATCTATCAACTTCTTTACTTCCTTTTACCAAACTAATTGTGGGTATTCCTCTTATTTGAAATTGTTGAGCCAACTCTTCATTTTCTTGTGTGTCAATTTTCACAAATTTTAAGTCAGTCATTTCTCCACTTAACTCTTCAAATACAGGCCCCATCATTTTACATGGGCCACACCAGGGTGCCCAGAAATCAATAACAACAGGTTTATTTGATTGAATCACTTCTTTTTCAAAATTATCTTTATTAACATGAACTATCATTTTTAACCTCCTTCGTGCATATATACGCACGCTTGTGAACTAGAATTGCACAACCATTTATAAACTTTATGGACTGTGCATCGCAGATGCACAACCAATAATCTATGATTATTGATTTTGTGCATATGTTTTGCACAACCATTAGTGTTTTAAGAAATAATGAAATTATATTCAAATATATTGTTTAAATGTTTCTAGAATCCTTTTTTGATATCGTTTATTCTTAGATATTTCTTTTTTAAAATTATTTATAATTCCTTTCAAATGGTTTTCTTGTGAATTAGACGATTTAGAATTACTGACTTCATCTTTCAAAGAAATAAATTCTTCCTCAAGAGAATCTAAATTTTCTTGATATTTTTTATTATCTATTTTGAGGTTATAGAAATTTAGAGTTAAAGCTACAAATTCTTCAATCTTTTTATCTAAAGAAAAACGTCCTAATCCAGGAGGATCAATCATCTGATAATAAAACATATATTTAGATTCTGTTGAATGACGAAAGGGTTCCAAAGTCTCTGCAACTTTTTTATAATCTAATTTACCTACATAAAACCCTTTAATACTTAGTAAATTTCTTGCTTCTTCATGGCTAGAACCCTTAAGGATATCATCAAGAAATCTCTCGGCAACCCTATCTCTTACATAATTTCTAATAGACTCTGTTAATTCAAAAATTTCTTCAGGCGTTAAAGCAATATCTTTTTTCATCTTTTACCACTAAAAAGAAGAACACTCAGCAATATTTAAACCTTTGTTGTTTATAATTAACAACAATATTTATATATTAGCAATACTTTACATTAAATATGGAACTCTTAGAGAAATTAAATCAAATAGGACTTAATGAAAAAGAGAGCAAAATATACCTTGTACTTCTAAAATCAGGAGATTGCATTGCATCAGAAATTGCTAAAAAAACAAAAATAAATAGAAGTTTACTTTACTCAGTATTAGAAAATTTAGCAAATAAAGGAATTGTTACATATATTATAAAAAATAATATAAGATTTTATCGTGCAGCAGAACCAAACAAAATTCTAACCATACTTAAAGAAAAAGAGAAAATCTTCTCATCAATACTCCCAATATTAACAACACTACATAAACCAAAGACAAATAAACCGATTGTTGAAATATTAGAAGGAAAGCAAGGGATAAAAACAATTTTGAATGATATTCTTAAACAAAAAAAAGAATGGTTTGCTTTTAATATTCCTGGGAAAGGTCCCGAAATTTTAGGACCAAATGTTAATGCATTTGAAAAAGAGGGACAAAAATCTAAGATAAACTTAAAAGCTATTTGTATAAAAACAAAACAAGGATTAAAAAGAGGAAAAGAATTCTCAAAAATGAAGTATACAGAGGTTAAATATACCAAAGAGAAATATGAATCCCCTGCATCAAATTGGATTTATGGAAACAGAATAGTAATAATTTTTTGGTATAAAGAGTTTCCATTTGCAATAAGAATAATTGATGAAAATCTTGCTGAAAGCTATAGAAACCATTTTAAAGATTTATGGAATGCGTCCAATAAATACTAAGTATATAAAATTAATAATTATATATGAATAATACGCAAAGCTTAAATAGTCACAAACAATTACAAACAATGCAGATGACAAACTTACAATCTATTAAAAAAGA
>CAYZNE010000047.1:0-8507 GCA_964478955.1 uncultured Methanosarcinales archaeon | reverse complement strand
TAATCAAAGGAAGATTATTCTTAACCTTAACCCAAACCCTAGCATCAACATCAAAAACAACCATACCACCAGAATCAGTTAAATTAGAATAATCAAAATAATTGTTTTGCAGAACATACATGGAAACATTAGCATCTTCAACTTGGTTACCCAAATGATCAGTAATACTAAGAGTAACATCACGAAAAGGACCAGCAAAAACAACAACAGAACAAACTAGAAAAAACATTAATATATTAAATGCCATCAGTAGTTTCTTATTCATAGACAATAATAAGCAATAATCATTTAAAAACTTTTTCCAAAGCTAATCACTATAAAGTGATAATACCAAATAATCAACTTACAGACTAGGGAATAGGTGATAATACAAAATATTTATAAATAATTCCCAATCCCTCAAGTATGTTACGAGGTATGAATATGGCTGATGATGTTGAAGGAAATGTAAAGATGGTTAGTGTTAGTTCACTACAAAAAGGCAAATCTGTTGTTGTTGATGGAGTTGCTTGCACAGTTAGTGACATGAGCATTTCAAGACCAGGAAAACACGGTCACGCAAAAGTTAATCTTACTGCAGTTGGTATGATTGATGGAAAAAAGAGAAATATCATTATGCCAGGACACGATAAAATTGCTGCACCAGTTATTGAAAACAAAAGTGCTCAAGTCCTATCTATCTCAGGAAACACAGTAAATGTTATGGACACAGAATCATATGAAACATTTGATCTTACAATACCAGATGAACTAAAAAATGATGTTGTTGACGGCTGCGCTATAATGTATGCAATCATCCTTGATGCAAAAATAATAAAATCAGTTAAATCAGAGTAATAAAATGGCAAAATTCCCAGAAGCAGAAGCAAGATTATTCAAGAACGTATTTGTTTGTAAGAAATGCAAATCTAAAATCAAAGCACCAAACATGAAAGTTATTCTTGGTAAAATCGCATGTAGAAAATGCGGGTCAAAACAATTGAGACCTGTTAAGAAAAAATAAATTATTATTTTTTTATTATTGTTATAGTATTCTAAAAAATCACCTTAAGGCGAGCTAATTAGAGATTTATATTTAGTGCGTTGTCGAGGGTCGTGTCTTACGGACCGACAGCACAATAAAAATTACAAGAGATTTAGCGAGAGGTGATATTCTAAAAAAAGAAAAAATAAAAGACTAACTAAAAAGTCTTTCCATTGCAATTAAATATATTCTCTATAGAAAGCTCTGCAGGAAGAGAAGCAAGAGATCGTGGATGAGTAACCTTTTCTTTTTCCTTAACCTCTTGCGCAGGAGCAAGAGTTTGTTGTTTTTCTTGAACATCTACCACTTCTTCTGGTTGTTCTCTAACAACAGACATCTTCTCAAGCATAGTGAGTTTTTGTTCCATTTCATTGACACCTTTTATTACATCATTCATCTTTTTTGTCATTGCAGAAAGATGTTCATCATGTCTAGAGACTTGCTCTTTCATGTAATCTTTGATGCTTTTTATCTCACCATCATAGTTCGCAACCTCTTTTTCCTGGTACTTTGACGTTAGAGCCAGTTCCTCGCCACCACTTGTTTTAATATTAGAAGAAAAAGCTGGTTCTTCCCTTGTGGGCATAAGATGTCCATTGGGGGCAGAGCCTGCACTCATTATGGAATTTAAAGAATCTTCAGTTAATAGATTTCTAAGATCATTTGACAACACAACCATTTTTTTATCACCAATTTTTCGTATTTAAATATTTATAAAGAACATATTAGTAAACTTCTTTATATACTTTTCTATTCTGATATGGTAATTAGTATACCAATATGGTTAAAGATATGTAATTTGATAAATTCATTCAACAAGTTTTATAAATAATAATTTGGAAATTTAGAATATGCTTTCGAAAAATAAATTGGTGAGAAATCTGAGCTACATTCTAATAATATTACTTTTAATAGGTTCAGTATCTGCAACAGATAACCTTCTAAGCGGATCAGATTACCCTTTTAATTACAAAACACTAAACATTGATTTAGATATAATCGGAAACATTACACTAACAGGCCAGTATGTAATGGTAAATAGAGTAGATATAAAACTAAATCAATTTCCAAAACAAAGTGAAAACAGGGTGTTTGATTTTTTCAATCCCTATCCAACATATCAGCAAACAGATGAAAGTGTAAATTTCTTTTACACAAGCAATAATATACAAGAGAATTTAGCATACCAAATATTCTCAAGGTTTACTAATTCAAAAGACAAAAAAAAGATAACAAAAGACCCTAATTTTCCAATAGCTTCAATTGGATCACAATACAGTGAGTATTTATTAGAAACAGAAAATATTGATTCCACACCGAGCATGAAATCAAAAGCATCAAGTCTTGTCAGAAATTCAGACGGAGTGTTTCATGCAGCAGTAGAAATTGCTAAATGGGTTAATGAAAATATTGAGTATGAAATAAATTATGAAACAGAAAATAATATTAAAAAAGCGTCATGGGCTTATGAAAACAGAAAGGGGGTATGCGATGAGAAAACTGCAGTATTTATCTCAATGGCAAGATATGTTGGAATTCCAACAAGATATATTTCTGGAATCGCATACACAAACATCCTAAAAGAATTTGGTCATCATGCATGGGCAGAAACGTATTTCCCTGACTATGGTTGGGTTCCTTTTGATGTAACCTATGGACAATTTGGATGGACTGATTCATCACACATTTCACTATCAAAATCCATAGATTCAAAATTAAGCACAGTTGAAGTAACTTCAACAGGAACAGGAAATTCTAACGTAATAATGGGGCCTGTAGATTTTCAAACAAAGGTTATTAAAACAGGAACTTATAGTTTCCCTGATGTAAACATTGAACTTAAGAAACTATCTGATGAAATAGGTTATGGATCATATAATGTTATTGAAGCAGAAATTACAAACAATGAAGAAGGTTATAGTGTAATTGAAATATTTACAAGCAAAGTTGAAGGCATGGAATTCCTCGACAACAATAAAAGATTTATTCTTATTCCACCAAAAAAATCAGAAACAGTTGCATGGGCAATAAAAGTAAGTAACGAACTTGAAAGCGGTGCATCATACAGATTTCCATTCAATGTTTATCTAACAACAAATCAATCTAAAACAACTTATTTTAATGTTACAAGTAAAGGAATAATTTACTCTGAAACCTATATTAACAATCTAATGAACAACTTTGATGATAGTCAGATAAATGCTTATGCAGAATTCATAGAAACAGATTGTAACATCAACAGAATCTTTATAACAAATGAAACTTCAACAATAAATTGTACATTAAACAATAATGCAGTTGACGAATTGGACATAATAGAACTTTGTTTTCAAAGTGAATGCAAAACTGTTGACTTTGGAGAGGAAATAGAAACAAATATTGAGTTTAATCCAATTTTCAAAGAAATTGGTCTGCAAACACTAATACTAAACATTTCAAATAATAACATTCACAAGAATGAATATCTTAACTTTAACATTAAAGATGCACCTATAATTGAAACAAACATAACTGCACCAGAAACTGCACTCTTCGATGATTTATTTTATATAAACATAGACTTAAAAGTTAATTCACACTCAAGACCAAAGAAACTAAAAGTTTTATTTAGTGGCTCTGGAAGAGAACAAGAATGGAATTTTGCAAGTTTTGATATTGATCAACGAATTAGTATAGAAACAAAAGGTAAAGATTTATTTAAAGATGATAACACATTTATTGTAAACTTGCAATGGCAAGATGATCTAAGAAGAAACTATACTGAAGAACAAGAGATAAAAATAAAACTAATTGACTTAAATTACTGGCAAGAACTTTACGCTTTTGTTAATAAAATAGTAAACAATTAAAATGGTCTTACTAAGTGGCTCTGAAATAATTGACATAATTTTTATGACAGCAATTATTGGATTAATTTTTATGGATTTTTTTAAAATCAAAACTCCAGGAAGAAAACCTTGGGTCACTGCATTAACACAAAAATGGTTTAACAAACAGGCATTTCTAACGTCAATAATAATTATTGCACCAGCAATAATTCTTCATGAGTTTGGGCACAAATTTGTTGCAATGTCATTTGGGCTTACTGCAAGTTTCAATGCAGCATACGGATGGTTAATTTTTGCATTCATACTTAAATTTATAATTCCAGGATTTATATTCTTAGTTCCCGCATATGTTTCAATAAGTGCAGGGGCCACCCCACTACAAGGATCAATGATTGCATTTGCAGGACCATTAATTAACCTAATAATTTTTGGCGCATTAGCATTATTTTTCATATATGCAAAAAGTAAAAAATTGCAAATAAAAAGAAAAACTATAATGATACTTCTCTTCACAAAAAAAGTTAATCTATTTTTATTTATATTTAATATGCTACCAATACCTGGCTTTGATGGGTTCCATGTATTCAGTGGTCTAATCAAGGCGTTTTTCTAATTTTAAATATATTTCCGAGTATAAACAAAATTGTTTCGGAATTCTATAGCAAATTTATTTATTAATTGAATAAAACCTAGTTCTTATGGTAAACAAAGAAATTATTGAGAAAGAAAAAGAATTTGAGGATGAAAAATCACTCGAAGAATTACTAGTTGAAAAAAATTACAAGATAAACCCTTTAATCTTAGATAGAATGATTAAAGAAGTAATGATTCTAAAAAAATATGAATCTGAATCTGCAGGAAGAGAATTTCTAAAACAAAAGCTAAATAATGATGAAGATATTACTAAATTTAGACACAATAATAGTGTAACAATACAAAAGAACTACAATAACATTGTTCTAAAAAACTTAAAAAATCTAATGGAATCAGAAAAAAAGTCATATGATGAACTAATGGGGCCTTTTAGAGATAAAAAAAACCTAGAAAATAATATGACTTTTGCTGAGAAGACAGAGCTATATTTCTACAAACTTTCTGGAAAAGCAGATAAAGTTGGAGAGTTTAAAGAAAGAATAGACGATCAGCTTATGTTAAGATCATTCTATAATGCCAAAGAGGGATTAACAGATAGACTTGATTCTTCAAAAGGATTAAAAACAAAGAATGAAGAAATAATAGACAAAGGAAGAACTTTGATAGAAGATTCAACAGATAATCTCAGAGCAATTCTTGACACACTAAAAGCAGGTAAAAAATCTGTAATAAAATTAAAGAGTGAAAAAGGAGAAATACTAGAAGATTTATCTAAAGAAGAATATAACCAATCAACAGGACTATATAATAAAAAAAGAGATCAAGTAAGTAAATTAAGTAGAGATATAAACAGAATCCATGAAGAGGGATTAATATCACTAGAAGATGCAGAAGATTTAGAAGCAGAAATAATTGAATACACAAAAGATGTTAATGAAAAAAATCAGCTTAAAAACTTCTACAAAAATTTAGCACGAATTTATACTAGACGAATTAAAATAATATCTAATATTATAATAAAAATAAATGAAGGGTTGTCGTTTAAGGTTGCATATGAGGAGGCAAAGGCGTTTACAAAAAATGATAACGCATTCACAATATATGAGAAAATAAAAAAAGATCAATACAGTAAACACAATGAAGAATTCTTTAGCTTTAAAGTTCCACATAGAGAAAATGAACTTCAAGTCATTAACCATGGTAAAAAAGATATGGACTATAATGTTCTAATAAGTGAAGGAATTAATAAAATAGGCTCATTTTTGTCAAAAATCCCCCAAACGTATAAGTAAAGAAGTTATGTTGCTGCCCTAAGGTGAGCTGGGGTAAATAATCAAATTGAATGCATTGTCAGGGATGCACCCCACGGGCAAACAGCACAAACAAAGCCCATATTAATTCAGCGAAAGGCAACAACATAATCTCGAAAAACCATAGAAAGTTCCAAAAAATTATATATTCTAAAGTATATAATGAAATATAAGCAATAAGTGACCTTGAGGTGAGGGAACTTAATGAAATGGTGAAAAATAAAATATTACTAAATTTTATAAAAGATCACGACTACCAAAAAAAATTATTCAACCGATACGCCAATGCAAAAAAGATAGATGCAACAGAAACAACCGACATATACAATGATTTACGCAATTCTTTAAAGAGACACGATAGTAAAGATAGTGTTGTTTATTCTGATTCTGCATACACTAATTCTAAACTAAAGGATTTGATTCAGATTGCGGACAAACAATCAAGAAAATTAATGGAACTTCTTGAAGATATTTTTCTAAGTGAAACAAAAAAAGAAACAATAGAGAAACTTAAAGAGTTTAAAGAACTTTTAAACAAGAAAGCCACAATAGGAGAAAAACAAATATTTCCACTTATTGATATACAAATGAGCAAGAATGGATCCTCATCAGCAATAATTGATGATTTAGACATGTATGACCCCTTTGAATAAATAAAAAGGTCTTTAAAGTAGATTCTAACTATTTACAGACAACAAATTAATTTAATTGGTGGCACACAAAACCTTCATTTCTAAAACTTTTTAAAGCCAGACTAAACTCTTAAGTTAAAAAATATTTTGAGGTTATAAAAAAATGGCATTTGATAAAAGTTTAGACAAAGCATTGTTTTCAGAGAGCGTAGAATTTGAAACAACCAAAGTAACAATTAGTGTGATGTCTTATAATGAAGGAACACCAAAATTACAAATATCAAGAGAAAATCTTAATCCTGAATCTGGAGAATATAGATTTGCAAAATTAGGAAGAATCTTCAAGGAAGAAGTAGAAGCAATACTTCCAATAATGAAAAAAGCTTTAGAAAAGATGTAATTTATCTTTTCTAATTACTTTACTATCGTAATTTTTTCTATTACAACATCTTCAAGTGGCTTATCGTTTGCACCAGTCTCAACATTACCAATTGCAAATAAAATTTCTTTTCCTGCTCTTAACTTTCCAAAAACAGCGTGTTTATTGTCAAGCCAAGGAGTTTCTACAAGAGTTATAAAAAATTGACTTCCTCCAGTGTTAGGTCCTCTATTAGCCATTGATAATATTCCTTCAGAATTATGTTTTAAACTTGAATCAAATTCATCCTGAATAGTGTAATCTGGATTTCCAGAACCATCACCATTAGGACAGCCACTTTGAACCATAAAATCAGGAATTACCCGATGAAATATTAATCCATCATAATAACCACTTTCAGCAAGATCAATAAAATTTTTGGTTGTTATAGGAGCTTTGTCCTCAAATAATTCAATTTCCATAACTCCCATATTTGTTTCGATAACTGCAGTTCTGTTTCCCATATTTACACATCCTGTTAATACTAATATATTAAGTAATAACACAGTAAAAGCTGTTGCAAAAATTATTTTTTTCATTTTAGTACCTGCAAGAATTAATAATTTATAAACATTATCATTCTCAAAAAACTAATAAATTTTTTGTGACTATTCAATCTTATTGAATACATAAAAACGAAGTTTTTGTATGCATATCCTTTTAGTTAAATAGTAAAATATTCATAGAACTAAGGATATCATTTAACAAATATTGCAAAAAGATGTGAACCAGAAATCATAACAAGAGTAACAAAAAGTCCTGCAATTAGAACACCAACTAAGTTTATCCAAAAAAAGTTTTTTGGCTTTATTCCAAGTATATATGCCGCGAGTGCACCAGTGTAAGAGCCAGTGCCTGGCAAAGGAATTCCTATAAAAAAAGCAAGAGCAATATTTCCATAAGCTTCAGTCTTTGGGAAAATCTTTTCATGAATATGTATGACCTTCTTAGTGTAAATCTTATCAATTACTTTTATTCTTCTTAATAAATGAACAAACTTATCTAGAATAAAATAAATTATTGGACCTAAAAGAATATTTGTCACTACAGAAACAATTACAACATATATCCAAGCATAAGGAACAGAATTTAATGCAATAAAACCATAGGGTATTCCTGCTCTTAATTCTAATGTTGGAATCAAAGTTAACAACACAACAATAAACAGCTCTTTAATCATCTTACTCTCTTAAGAATCTTTATTTTCTTTACTCTAGAAGTAACGTATTCATCTTTTATCAATTTCTCAACTAATGCATTTGGTTCTTTATATTTTCTTTTTAGTTTGATATATAAGTGATAATTTTTATCAAAAATCTTTTTCCTTCCCTTATACTTTTCAATAAAGGCCTTACAGGCGTTTCTTTGCCTTTTTGGTGGACCTCTATGAATCACATATTCACTAAGTTCTTCTTTTTTAATTATGAGATATATGTGTTCAAAATCAAACCCTTTTTCTAAAATATTAAACTCCTTTCTTTTAAGTTCTCTAATTAAAAATTCTTGTGCTTTTAGAATTGCAGTTCCTCGAACATCGTCACTTTTATCAGATATTGGAACAACAGTCAAGAAAACACCCCAATTCTTTTTATGCTTTTCTTTGATATTTTTAATGTCCATTTTTTCAATCTTAAAGAAATCTACAGAGGGATTATCTAAAAACGCTTGAGCTCTACTTTTTAGAATATTAAATTTTTCCTT
>CAYZNE010000046.1:0-8599 GCA_964478955.1 uncultured Methanosarcinales archaeon | reverse complement strand
TTCTTTTTTAGTTTCTTCTTCAGTTTTAGGAGCTTCTGGTTTAGGTTCCTGTGGAGCCAATAAATCTTTTGATTTATTTAACTTTGTTGAATGACCAATAATGTTTTCATTATTGTGTTTATTGAGTTCTTCAACTTTAGTTTCAGCTTTTTCTACAGGAACTTCTTCTTTAACTTCCTCTTTCTTAGCTTCTACTTTTTCTTCAGCAGGTTTGTCTTTAGTTATTTTCCCTTTTGGTGTTTCTTCAACCTTTGCATCAGCTTCTTCAACTTTTTTAATTTCTTCTACAACTTCTTCATCAACTATCTTCTCTGTTTTAAGACTCAATAATTTAAGATTATCGTGTCCTACTTGTCTAATCTCAGCATACCTTATTGGCATTGTCTTCTTAAGAACTCTCTTTAATCTCTTTTGGAAATCTTTCTTAATAAGTTCATTGACAAATAAGTCAAGTGTAGTTTTAGAAATATAATTCTTTGTAAATTCTTTTACTGCTTTTCTAATTTCTGTTTTTTGAGATTTTGTTGCAAGATTGTGTGTAATTATTAAAGGTTTTACTCTAAGTAAGTTTCCTGTTTTATCTTTTGTAACAAAAGAATCTGCAATCTTAGATTTATCTCTTCTAACAAATCTTTTAATAAAGCTTGGCAGTATTTTATAATGAACCAATTCTGTATAGCCCTTATTATCAATAATTGATTCTACTTTGAAAGTAAGATTGATATTTTGATCTTTGAAACTCTTTGTAATTGTGCTTAAATTAACACTAACAAATTTTCCTTTTATTTTTTCTGCTTCAGTAACATACGATTCTCCAAGAACTTGCTCATTAAATCCCTTTGAAGCTAGAATTGGGTACCATCGTTTTTTCTTAACTTTTACATTTGCTGCTTTTCTTTGTTTAGCCATTTTTAATTATCCGTGTGGGGAAGAACTCTCTTTATTTCAATAGGTAGAATTCCTGCTTCAAATTCTTTTTTTGCGATTTCGATTATATCGTAATTCATACTGTCAAGTTCCTTTTTAGTAAACTTCATCAAAAATGGTGCTCCTTCTGATATTTGTAATGCTCTACTTCCAATTAATCTTGCAATTTCGAATTTTGTTAGTTTTTCTTTTACTTCTCGTTTTTTCTTTACCAATTTATATCCTCTCTAGATTAGATATTATGAACTATGAGTATTAGTTGAGAGGAAAAGAATTTGCTTTAAAAAGTTTTCTTTTTAAACTCTCTAGATATAAGGAATATCTTTATAAATCATTTTTTGTCCCTTACAATTAATGCCAAGGTGCGACAACCTGGTACTCGGCAAGACTGGAAATCTTGTAGTTTCGACTATTCCCAGTTCGAATCTGGGCCTTGGCGTCCCATATTCTCACTGGCAGTTCATGTTCAATAACCAAAGGTTATTGACACCTTGAACTCTTTGAGTTCTACGGAATGCTGGGCCTTGGCGTATTTTATTCTCTTCTCAAATGCTTAAGAGTAAGTTTATAACTACTTAAAGTTTCATATGTTAGTTGCATAGTTTCATTCATTAACCTTTTAATGTTAGTTTTATATAATCCTTTTTGAACTAGATGTTTAGAAACAGTTTCTAAAACCTCATCTGAAACAGTAGAATAATTTATTGTTGTTATTCTGTGTTTGAGGCTTGGTGATATTTTAAATAAATCATTTTTTTCTTTTTGGTTAATAATTATAGGATATATAGGGGTTTCTGTTTGTTCAACAATGTATTTTAATATTTCAAATTGCTTGTACCCTGAAGTAAGGTTTGCTTCATATTCTAACATATCAGCTGCAGTCACAACAGCTAAATCAAGAGACTTAAGGGTTTGTTTTTTTAAATTGCCTTTACTAATTATACGATTCTTTATTAGTTGGCAGTCCTCATCAAGATGCAAAGTTGCAAGATCTGTATTTGGTTCAAATAAAGAAATTGGTACTAATTCCCATTGATCAACAGTATAAACATTAATATTAAAGTTAAGGTTTCTAGTTTTTTCTTTGATATGTTTCATTAAAATATAATTAGTAAAGTCTTCAGTTGTTTTGACAAGTTTATTTTTAGTTTTTTTGATTTTATTAAATATTTCATAATAAGAATCACTATTATTTTTTACTTCATCAAGTAAAGACAAAGCCAGAGAGTATCTTAAGATTTTTTCTTTAATATCTGACCTATTATCAAATGTGAAAAAATTAAAATCAATCTTTTTAGGTGTTTGTAAAGTGTAAGTTATTTCTTTTCCTTTTGAGGTAGGTATTCGTGTTATTCGCATATATTAAACAATTGAAAACTCCTTTATAAATGTTTTTACTACCTAGTAGTGTTTCGGCTCTTCTTGCTATTTCTAATAATTTCAAACAGCAAATATAGTATAATCACAGCCAGGCCACCCATTAGGAACCAGATGGATATATGCTGCCAGATAGAAGGAGTTGTAGCTATTCTAGCTGTTTCAGGTATTACTCTTGCCCCTGCTAAAGAAGCTTCTTGTATTGCTAAATCAGCTACAGAAGCCTCTGCTGCAAGTGTATTTACTGCTTTGGCTGCACTCTCACCAAAAGTTGCACTTGAACGCATTGTAAACATATTAAAGAATTCAATAACTGCTGCACCCACAATAGTGATTAATCCTATAGGAAGAATCTTTCTCAAAGCCTCTTTTATCCTTGTAGTTTGCTTTGGTGCAATAATAATATACTTATTTGCAAGTTTATAGTGATTTATTTCCTTGCCTTTTTTAGAATAATGAAATTCATCAACTATAACTAATCCTGCTTTCATCAAATGCTTAAGATTGTAGTGAACAGTTGAGATTGCTATTTTCAGCTGTTTAGCTATTTCTGTTTCACTAGCTTCTTTTTCTGCAAGAAAATCAATTATCTTTCTGCAAGTATCATTACTTATGATTTGTGCTAGTTTCTTAGCTTTATCTTCATTTAGGGAAACTAATAGGAATTTCTCATCATCTGCCATAATTTATCTAAATCCTTGTTTTTTTATATAATTTATGATGATTTTGACTTGATTTGAAGTAATAAACTTAAGTGTGTTACTATCGCAAAGTTTATATATTCATAAGTTTTTCTAAAAGCATGTCAAAAATCAATCTTGAAAGAAATTTAAATCACCCTATACTTAAAAAAAGATTACGAAGAGAGTTTAATGAAAAGTATAAGTTAAATGCTTGTGATTTAGTAGAAACTCCTAATGGGGAATTGGCATTTTATCATGGACTATCAACATATGGTCCTGATCCTAAAGGAGATCGTTTAAGAGTTCTTCTTGTGAGAGTAGAAGAAAAGGTGGTTGGCACTCCAACTCTTCTCCCAGAAACAATTGATTTTATGGGTTATAATATTCGAATTGGTTATGTTTTATCTGATGACTAGATTCAGATAAAGTAAAATCTGATAAGGGGTGGCTTTATGAGTAATAAACATTATCTTATTCTAAATAATAAAAACTGAAAGTTTTTAGTGTAAGGGAAATCTTAGATTTCCAATATGCCAAACTTTGTTTGTGCATGTTAATATTTCCAAAATTCTAAATACTTTTTTAAATAAAACAACATTACCTTAACAATATGAAGTGTGCAATATGTAATGCAAAGATTGAAACTACTTTTCTAAATAAAATAGTTGGTACTTTTATTGGTAAGGGTAAAAAAAAGAAAGTCATTTGTCCTATCTGTCAAAAAACAAATTCAAAAGAAGAATTAACGACGAAATTATCTTAATTCATTGGTTTCTTATTCATGCCCTTGTAGCATAGTAGCTAATGCGTCGCTCTCGTAAAGCGAAGATCCCGAGTGCAATTCTTGGCAAGGGCTTTATTTTTTAAGAATTACTTTTTACAAGATATCTGGCATCAAATAATTTTTTTAGCAATTCACTAAAATCAAATTTTGTTAGAAAATCAATATGGCGTTCTTCTACTTTTGTAATGTGCCCATTTGCTTTAATGTAGTCTTCAAAACAATAATCTTCATAATCTTGATGTTTTTCTATCGCACAAATATGGACACAAGAACTAAATTTGTTTATAGGGTCTTTATTATAAAAAATATCACTTCCATTTAAAATGCTTTCAGAGCAAATTTGGAAATTTCCTGCTCTCGGTGCTATAAATTTAATGTTTTCTTTAGAATTAAATTCATAATATTTATTATCAATATATTTTTCATTAAATTTGAAATTAGTAACATCTTTTTCATTTAATAATTTTAGATCTTCACTATAATTTAAAAATAAGCTAATTTCTGGAAGTTGATCAGATACATTTTTTTTAAAATAATGTCCTTCAACATGTAATTCAAAGGAATCGTTTACATCAATAACAATAAATATTTTATTGTTTGAACTAAATAGGCTATGCCCATAGACTAATGAAGTTTTACCTTGCTTGCCAGAAATAATATTTGAACTACATGAACTTAAAATAAACATGCTACCTAGTAAAATAATGATTGTAATTAAAGTTAGTTCTTTTCTCATAAAAATAACTAATATACTGATTTATATAAATTTTATTATAATTTTAATCTAGGTAGAAGTTAACAATTTTTCTACACAATTCCCACAATAACTACAAAAAGTTTATATAGGGGTTATGCATTATAATGCATAATGGTAAGACCAAGAATACAAAGAAACATAGAATTTATGCCTGATGTGACTTATTTTAAGCCCCAAGGTGTAAGGCTAAGAGATGTTGGTATAACTGAATTAACTTATGATGAGGTGGAGTGCCTAAGGTTGAGTGAGATAGAAAATTTATCACAAGTAGATGCAGCTGAGAAAATGCAGGTGCATCAATCAACATTTCAAAGAAATTTGTCAAGTGCAAGAAAGAAAATTGCTACAGCACTAATTAATGGCCAAGCCATAAAAATACATGGAGGTACATATAAAATGCCAAAAGGAGATAAAACAGGACCCGAAGGAAAAGGTCCAAAAACAGGAAGAGGACTTGGTTATTGCTCAGGAAGTGATAAACCGGGTTATGAATCTGATCAACCAACACAAGGAATGGCTAGAGGACCAAGAAATGGACAAGGTAACGGTCCAAAAGATGGTCGAGGCAGAGGTGCTGGTAGAGGAAGAGGATTAGGAAGAAGAACAGATTAGTAATTATTTAGTAATAAGATGAATAAACAAAAAGCTAAAGAATCTGTGATAAAAGCAGGAAAAGCATTATGGAATTCGTTTCCAATCTTGTTAGGGGTAATTCTATTAATTAGTTTAATTAGTACAATAATCCCTACTTCTGCTTATTCATTATTATTCAAAAATAGTTATTTAGTTGATTCAATTATAGGAAGTTCAATAGGAAGTATTCTTGCAGGAAATCCAATTACCAGTTATATTATTGGAGGAGAACTTCTTTCACAAGGTGTAAGTTTACTGGCTGTAACTGCTTTTTTAGTAGCTTGGGTAACTGTTGGTTTAGTTCAATTACCTGCTGAATCAATGATATTGGGAAAAAGATTTGCAATAACAAGAAATATTACTGCGTTTATCTTATCTATCATTGTTGCAATAATAACAGTTAGTGTGGTGAGTTTAGTATGACAACAGAAAAGAGTTATACTGGCTGGTATTTCTTAAGTGGAATAGTATTACTTTACTTTATTATTTTATTTATTGATTTTAATAAATTTATAGCTTCATTTAATTTTTTTATAAATCTTATAATAAAAATAATACCTGTTTTAATACTTATTTTTATAATTATGGCTTTAACTAATTATTTTATTAAACCTAAGATTCTTGTTAAACTAATGGGTAAAAAATCAGGAGCATTAGGTTGGTTAATTGCAATAGTTACAGGTATACTTTCATCAGGTCCAATATATATGTGGTATCCTTTGCTTGCTGATTTAAAGAAAAAAGGAGTTAGAACTGGGTTGATTGCAGTGTTTTTGTATAACAGAGCAGTTAAGATACCTTTATTACCGATTATAATAATATATTTTGGGTTAGTATTTACAGTAGTTTTAACTTTAGTAATGATTGTTGCCTCTGTATTCCAAGGGTTCATTATTGAAAAATTAATGGTGGTAAAAAATGGAAAATAATAATATAATAGTTGCAATTGCATCTGAAAAAAATAATCTTGATTCTGCTGTTTGTTCAACAGCTGGAAGAGCACCTTATTACTTATTTTTTAAAAATAAAAGTTTGATTAAAACAGTAAAGAATCCTTTTGCAAAAGGCAGTGGTGGTGCAGGTTTTAGTGTTGTACATATGCTTGCTGAAGAAAAAGTTAATTTAGTGATTGCAGGGAAATTTGGACAAAACATGATTCCTGCACTAAAACAAAAAGCAATAAAATATAAAGAGATAAGTAACAAAACTGTAAAACAAGTATTGGAGGATTTATAAAATGAAATTGCTAATTGCCATAAACAATAATAATGGAATATATTCAGTTTTAAGTGAACATTTTGGTCATTGTCTTTATTTTGCAATATATAATACTGAAACAAAAAACTTAGAAGTTGTTAAAAATGAAATTGATCACACAAATGCTTCTTTAACACCTGTAGAGCAAGTAATGAAGTTTACTCCAAATATTGTTTTTTCTTTAGCAGTGGGCCAAAGAGCATTAAAACTTTTTGCTAAGAAAGGGGTTAAAGTAAAAACAGGTGATTTTAAGATTGTTAAAGAAGTTATTGATAATATTGGCAGCTTATCTGATTTATCTCTTGGTTGTGATCATTAAACATATAAATTTTGATTTTTTCCTAATTTAATAAAATCCGAATGCAACAAGAATTGTTGTTAATATCCAATCTATTCTGCAGATACTATTCAGACAATAATTAGAAATACAATCGGTGTTTTCTGAGCAAGCTTCACCATTTTTCATTGGTTTAGTAAATGTTCCTTCTGAATTACAGGTAACTTCTTTACCGTCAATCATAATTTTTGCTTCAACCTCATAGCAGACTCCTTCATGCTCACAACCTGAACAATTAAGAGAAACTGGCTCTGTTGTATATATGCTTTGGTTTGTTGTATTTGTATTATTATTTTCAGGAGGTTCTGTTGTATTTATGCTTTGATTTGTTTCATTGTTTTGAGGAGGAGTTTGGTTTGTTGTATTTGTATTATTTATTATAGGGATTTCTGGCGGGGGGACAATATAAAAAGGTCTATCTTCATATTGCGCCCAAGTTGAACGTCCTCCAGTAGCATTCTTACAAAAAACATTCCATCTATACATTCCTTCTGTGGTAAATTCTGCTTCAGTTATTTGTGCTCTTGTATTGCCATCTAAAATAAATATTTCTCCTCCAAATTTTGTCCATGAATTAGTATAATTTGTATAAATTTGACATGTACCAATTCGATTTAAAGTAAACACAAATCTGGTTACATCATCATTTGTGCTATTCTCTCTTGGAGTAAATAGAAGAATTTGCATTGCACTTGAATTTTCGTCAGAATATTCTGTCGCAACAACTGTTTGAGAAATAATTAGTATTAACAACAAGATTATTATACTAAAAACAATGTTTCTTTTCATATATACTATTCTCAGATTATTCATATAAAAAGGTTTTCAATTTTTAATCTATCTTAAGGTGAGTTAATTAAATATTCAACTTAAGTGCGTTGTAGGGAGTTGCTCCCTACGGGACTACAGCGCAATAGAATATCACATAGATTTAGCGAAAGATAGATTGATTTAATCTATTAGAACGCTTATTTTATCAAATTCTTTCTCTAGAATTTCCTTTAGGTTTTCCATAAAACTATCTGAAGGTGGAGAAATATTTTTGTAAAGAGAATTTTGGTTTGCAAAGAACTTTCTTAATTCCCAAATTGCATTAATATCTTTTATTGATTCTCCTATCTCAAGAAAAATTTCTTTTCTGAAAACATAACCTGGAATAACTACCGTTCTAAATATTACTTCGGTTTCTTGATCATATTTCTTTAAGATTCTAAGGCTTTTTAATATACCCCCATATATTTCTTTTGTTGGTTTAAAGAATGTTCCTGCTTTTGTTATTTTCTTAAAGTCATCTTTACCTGTTTTCAAATCAACAACAACTGTGTCAACAATTCCTGATTTAAGTAAACTTTCAAGAACTTCTGGTTTGCTAGCATTAGTTATTATTCCTGTTTTAATTTTGTTCTTTCTACAGAAATTAAATATATTTAGCAGAGCTTGTCTCTGTAGTAATGGTTCCCCCCCACTAATTAAAATTCCTTCAGGCATTATTGATTTTATTTTGTCTTTAATTATAGAAAGATCTTTTAGCTCATAGGTTAAGAATTCATTATATTCTCTGTCTGAAAATAAGCAGTCAAAGTCATCTCCGTAGAATTTTATTTCATAATAGTTTTCCTTAACTTCACTAGGAATCATTTCCTCGTTGTAATATGCTTGCATTTTAGGTATTATATTGTTTAATATCTACATCATATTTAAGGTTTTGCAATTTTCCACAGCTGTTCAAAGAAGTTTTTAAATGATTTTGCAATAGCTTTATTTTCTATTAAAACAAATGTTCCTTCTTCTTCATAATTAAGTATTAGTGTTTTGTTTCCTGTCACATTTATTGCTGCAGGAGT
>CAYZNE010000045.1:2011-8647 GCA_964478955.1 uncultured Methanosarcinales archaeon | reverse complement strand
GTTATGGTAGAAAATTAGAACTTCCTGATATTGTGGTTGATAATATGAGTAGAGAATATTTTTCTAATAAAGTTTTTGACTAAAAATAATAAGTTTTATAAATTTTAATCTTAAATATGTTAATATTAAATTGTTTTAGGGGGTAGGAAATGGCAATTGAAAATTTAGCTGCATTAGATGTTTTAGGGGGGGCACTTGTTGGTACATTATTAGTGTTTTTGATATTAATAGGAATTGCATCTTATGTTTATACTGCACTTGCATGGAGCAGTATTGCAAGAAAATTAAAATATAAAAAACATTGGTTAGCATGGATACCAGTTGCAAACTTTTTCTTAATAGCAATACTTGCAAAAAAGAAATGGCAATGGGGATTTATTATTCTTGTACCAATTGTAAATATGGTATTCATGATACTGTGGAGCTGGAATATTTATGAACAAAGAAAGTATCCTGGATGGTTAGCATTAATTCCAATATTAGGATTTGTTCCAATAATAAACTGGGTTGCTGCAATTGCAAACTTAGTTATAATTGGATTAGTTGCTTGGGCAGATAGAAAATAATTTTTTTATTCCAATTTATTCAATGATCAAAATTTTAATTTTGTTTTGTTTGGTGCCAATAACTTTTTAGTTATTGAGCATTTTTTTTATTTTAAATCTCTTGCGAATAATCTAAGATCTGGAGAAATATCAAACTCTTCTAATTTAGCAATAGGCAACCATTCCAACTTAGAAAATATTTCTGGTTCATTAATTCTAGGAGTTCCACTAATAATCCTAATAATAAACTTATTTGCAATAGCCTCTCTGCCATCAGGAATAATAAATTCTTTAGCACCAAAGAATTCAGGTTCAGAAACAACAATATCATTACCTAACTCTTCAAATAACTCTCTAAGTGCAGCTTTCTTAATCTCCTCAATAGTAGGATTATTAATATCAACACATTCATCAATATTTAATTTTCCACCAGGGGTTTCATAATGCTGGTGTTTATCTCTGAACAAGAGAAGTATTTTATCATTATTAATAATTAGATTTCCACACAAGATTACTTTAGGCATTTCAAAGCCTCTTCTAACTTCTTAATTCTCTTATGGGTTCTTCTAAGCTTAGCATTAGCTTCATCAATAATAAACTCTAGGTAATTATCTTCAACCATTAAATTCTTGTTTTTAGAAATAGGAGTTTCAAGTAACTCAGAAGAAATAATCTCAACCATTACCTTAGATGTAGTGGAGATAATCCCTGATCTTTTAAGACCAACACTCTTTGCAACATTCAACAACCTCTGTGCAGATTCAATATCTTTGCAGGCAACATGTAGAATAAATCCTTCAATCTTAAACCAAATCTCTTTTTCACTACTGTTTGTAAACTTATGAATCTTTTTGATTAACTCAGAAGCATTAACTTCTTCATGAGAAAAGAATAACCATTCAACATCTTGTTTAACCTTAGAAGGAACTAGAATCATAATTCTGCCAGAACAAGAGCTTGTAGTAAAATAATTATCATCAGAGTTAATCAAATTAATTAAAGGTTTAACAAGTTCATCAACATCACCCTTCTTAGATTTATCTGGATGAAAAAGTTTATCTAGATGAGTTCCTTTACTTTGTTTAAATTGATTATGTGGCATATTTAATGATAATATTTTGATTATTTAAAATGTTTTTGTTCACTGGACAGCTAAACATAAGATTTAATTACTATTTACCTTTTTTAACATTTATGTTAAAAAGAAGTATGATTTTTATTGATGCAGGAAATCTTTTTAGTGGTTATAGAACTTACTGCAGAAGAAATAATCTAATGTCAGATAAGGAAAGAGGATCTAAATTAATAAATTACAGAAAATTTTTATTAAGTGTTTCAGAAAATACTGATTTAATAAGAAGTTACTATTATGATGCGGTTCCTCAACCTTTAGGCAAAAAACAAGCATTTTTTGATATGCTGAGAAATCTTGAAATAACTATTGTTACAAAACCATTAAAATTTAAAACAATTATTTGTAAATATTGCAAAAAGAGAGATATTAATATACCTCATCAAAAGGGTGTTGATGTTCTTCTTGTAACTGATATGATGAGTCTGGCTTTTGAAGATGCTTAGGATATTGCAATATTAGTTAGTGGAGATAATGATTTTGAAGATGCGTTGAAGTTTATAAAAAATAAAGGAAAAAAAGTTTGGGTTGTTTCTTTTATAAATTGTCTAGGTGATGAAACAATGAGAGTTGCAGATAAAGTAATTAAGCTTGACAAAACTTTCCAAGAATTTTCATATTGAATAGAAAAATATATAAAGTCTTAGATTATATTTTTATTGTTTCGGAACGGAAGGGAAGCAGGGTGTTGTGCCTAAAAACTTGCCTTCTGGTGTTTGTTATTCTTTAATTATTATATTCTTATAAAAACACTTATAAATAATCTGGATTAATCTAAATCTATGACTGAAAACCTAGATAATATCATAAAATCATTGCATCCATTAGAGAGAAAGCTTTTAGAAGTAATGAAAGCAAAAAAACCACAAACTCTAGAACTCTTACAAAAAGCTTCTGGTTTAAAGCAGATAGAAGTGATGAGAGCTCTGCAATGGCTGAGCAATAAAAAAATAATAGAGTTAAAGGCAACTAAGAAAAAATTAATATTTCTAGATTCAAACGGAGAAGAGGTAAAGAAATCAGGACTTCCAGAAAAGCAAGTAATAGTTTTCCTAAAAAAGAAAAAACAAGCTTCTTTACCAGTTTTAAAAAAAGAGTTTGGAGATGTAATTGGATTTAGCATTGGTTTACTAAAAAAGAAAGCTGCAATCGCAACTGAAAATACACCTAATGGTTTAATCTTAACAATAACTCCTGCAGGAGAAAAATTCCTAGAAAAAGAATCACTAGAAGAAAAATTCTTGAAAAAAGATTTTCCAATAAATGAAGATGAATTAACAGACGAGGAGAGATTTGCAATAGATTCACTAAAGTCAAGAAAAAACTTCTTAAAACTAGAAACTAAAAATGTTTACACATTCAAGACAACAAAGTTATTCAATGACATAATAAGACAAAAGATGTTCAATGAATCATACATAGAGAAACTTTCACCAGAAATCCTAAAATCAGGATTATGGAAAAAAATGAAGTTTAGACCTTATGATATTCATGCTGATGTTCCAATGCTAAACATCGGCAAAGAGCATTTTGTAAATGAAGCAATAGATGACATAAAAAAGATTTGGCTATCAATGGGATTTGAAGAAATGAGAGGAACAAAAGCACAATCTGCATTCTGGGACATGGACTCACTGTTTGTTCCACAAGATCATCCAGCAAGAGAAATGCAAGACACATTCTACCTAGATGTGAAACCTGCAAAACTTCCAAAAGTTTTTGATGCAGTAAAGAAGATGCACGAGCAAGGTGATGAAGATTCCAGAGGCTGGGGTGGAGAATTCAAAAAAGAAGTTGCAGCACAGGTTATGCTAAGAACTCACACAACTGTTTTATCAGCACTAGAAATTGCAAATCTAAAAGAAGAAGATCTTCCTAAAAAGTTCTTTAAAGTAGACAAAGTTTACAGAAATGAAGCAATGGACTGGAGGCACCTATTTGAGTTACACCAAGTAGAAGGAATAGTTGTGGATGAGAATGCAAATTTTTCTCATCTACTAGGTTACCTAAAGAAATTCTATGCAAAACTAGGACATGATAAAATAAGAATAAGACCTGCACACTTTCCATACACAGAACCTTCTGCAGAAGTAGAATACTTTAATGAAAAAAAGAAAACATGGATAGAACTTGGAGGTGCAGGAATGATAAGACCAGAAGTAACAAAAATGTTATTTGGAAAAGAAATACCTGTTCTTGCATGGGGTCAAGGAATGGAGAGAGCAATCTCACAATACTATGATATTCACGATATAAGAGATTTATACAATAATGATATTAAACAATTAAGAACAATAAAATCACACATAAAATTATAAAATGACAAATATAACTGTAGATAAAAAGTATTTGCTGAATGAAATTGGCTTAAAACTAGATGATGATGTATTAAGGCAAAAGATTTCAATGATGGGAACAGACCCAGAAGAAATCAAAGATAATGAAATTACAGTAGAGATTTTTCCAAACAGACCAGACATGTTGTCAGGTTATTCAATTGTAAGAGCATTTAAGCAATTTCTAGGAAAAGACATTGGTTTAATAAAATACACAGCAAAAGAACCTAAAAAAGACTACAAAGTTATAGTTGACAAATCAGTAAAACAAGTAAGGCCATTCACTGCGTGTGCAATAATAAAAAATCTTAAATTAAACGATCTAAAAATAAAAGAGATAATTCAGTTACAAGAAAAATTGCACCTAACTTTTGGAAGAGATAGAAAGAAATTAGCAATAGGAATCTATCCACTAGAAAAAATAAAACTTCCAATACACTACAAAGCATTGGCCCCAGACAAAATAAAGTTCCTGCCACTAGAATCAAACAGAGAAATGACAGGAACACAAATATTGAGACAACATCCTGCAGGAATAAAATATGCAGATCTACTAAAAGATGCAAAAGTATATCCTATATTTATAGATTCCAAAGATCAAATCCTAAGTATGCCACCAATAATAAATTCAGAGTTAACAGGAAGAGTAACAGAAAAAACAAAAGAAGTATTTATAGAGTGTTCAGGATTTGATTTTAATGTTCTAGAAAAATGCTTACACATAATTGTAACTGTTATGGCTGATATGGGTGGAGAAATTTACCAAATGCAAGTCGAGGACAAAGTAACTCCTTCACTGAAAACAGAAACGATAAATCTAGACATTCGATATGTAAAGCATGTTCTTGGAGTAAACTTTAAGTCAGCTGATGCAAAAGAAGCTCTAGAAAAAATGGGCCATGGTGTACATACAAGAATAAACTCTCTAGAAGTAGAAATACCATGTTACAGAGCAGACATTCTAGGAAAAGTTGATCTAGTAGAAGACCTGGCAATAGGATATGGTTATGATAATTTTGAACCAACAATACCTGATGTTGCATCAACATCAAAAGAATTAGATATAAATGTATTTCAGAGAAAGCTAAGAAAGTTGTTAGCAGGGTTTGGTTTATTAGAAATAAAGAACTATGAAATAATCAATTCAGAATCACAAACAAAACTAATTAATAATAAAGAAAAACCTATTATGTTATTGAGTTCTGTATCATCAGAGTATAACTCACTAAGAACTTCTCTTGCAGCATCAATGCTAGGAACACTAAAGTTTAATCTAAAAAATGAGCAGGAAGCTGCACTCTTTGAAATTGGAACAACATTTCATCATGATTCTAAGCAAGAAACAAATATAAGAGAAGAAGAAAAACTAGGAATAATTATTTCTAATAAAAATGCAAACTTTACAACTGCAAAAAGAATCTTAACAACTCTCATGAAAGAGTTAAATACTGAATTTGAACTAAGAGAGCTAAAAGATGGTTTATTTATTGAAGGAAGAACAGGAGAAATAATAATCAAGAATAAAGTTCTCGGAACAATAGGAGAAATTGCACCACAAGTTCTTACAAACTTAGAATTAAAAAATCCATGTGCATTTATTGAATTGGATTTAGATGAGTTATTGAAAATAATAAGTTAGAAGTATTAATAAAATTTCTGCGGTTTTTTCAGCATCCCTTCAAATGTTTTAAGATAAATTATGTTTTCACAATACTTTTGATATTTCTTGTCAAAACTTTTTTCGTTTTTCTTCTTTTTTATAATATTTTTTAGGTAGTTTTTTGACTTTTTGAATTTAGGTAAAACTTGTTTCTTAAGAATATAATGAGTTACTTGTAATGCAAGGTGATTTTTTGGTTCAGCATCCATATCTTCTTTTAATTGTTTTATTGTTGGGTTTAATATGTCATATATTTTGCTTTCAAGGAGGCCTAATTCTTTTTCAGGTGTAAATTTTGTTGTTGGGTTATTTATTCTTTCGTGTTGACTCTTAATATAATCTATAATTTTATTAACATTTACCTTTATGTTTATTTCTTCAGCTAAATCATCACTACTATCTGTATTATACATATTATCACCATAATTTATTCTCTATATTTAAGTTTTCCAATTACTTCAAAATAATTTTTATAAAACTTTAAATCTTTTATTAAAGGTGCATATTGTTTGTTAAATTCTTCAGCTGTTATTTCCATATTATAAGTCTTGTTTAGAAGAGCTTCTGATTCTCTAACTAAAGGAATTATATCTTCTTCAATTACTCTAAGAGTTGTTCCTATTATAAGATTCTTTTTTACAAAAGGATTGCTTTGATTACTAACATGCCCTGCTAGATCATTTAATTTCTCTGCTGCAGGTTTTAAAATATCTTCTATTACTTTTTCAGCTTCCTTGGCTTCACACTCATATGTTTCATCCCTAATTTTTGTATCAATAAGTATTGTTACTTTTTTAGCTTTATTTTCTTTATTTTCATATGTTTCAATAGGTTTTGCTGTTACTTTAATTATTGGTTCATCTAATTTTCTAGCCTTTACTCTAACATACTTTACGAATTTCTTGATGTATTCATTAACAGCATCCATATTTTTGTTTAATTTATTAACAGTATACATATTAT
>CAYZNE010000045.1:0-2001 GCA_964478955.1 uncultured Methanosarcinales archaeon | reverse complement strand
CCATAATTTATTATTTATATCTAAGTTTTCCAATTGCTTTAAAATAATCTGTATGTTCTTTTAGTTCGGTTATTATATTAGTATATTGGTTATTAAATTCATTAGCTGTTACTATTTCTTTATCAGCATTGATTAGAAGATCTACTGATTCTCCAACTAACTTAGTTACATCTATAATTTTTTCAAGAGCTGTTTCCATTCCCTGATTTTTTTCAATAAATTCTTTTGTGCCTTTATTTATGTGTTTTACTTGATCTTTTAATATAGTTGTAGCAGGTGCTAAGGTAGAATTTATTACATTTTGAGCTTTAGTTTGTTCAGATTTATATGTTTTAGAGTTAATTTCTCTATTACCTACTTTTTTATCTTGTTCTTCAACATATGTTACAAATTTCCCTATGTATTGATTAACAGCATCCATATTATCACCTTAGTTTATTATTTATAGCTGAGTAACTTTGTCTATTTATAAAGTTTTCTACTCTTTCATCACTAAGGAGTAGTTATAAGCATTATTCAAGAATATTTTTAAAAGAATATGCCTATTTATTGTAAAATGACAATTTTAATAGGTGTAGATGAAGCTGGCAGAGGTCCTGTGATTGGACCAATGGTTATGTGTGCATTTGCAATTGATTCTAAGAAAGAAGAAAATCTGGGAAATCTAGGAGTCAAAGATAGTAAGATGATTCCTCCTGCAAGAAGAAATCAGCTATTTGATGCGCTAACAGAAAACTACAAGTTTACTGTAAAAGTTGTAGAACCAAAAGAAGTTGATGACGCACTTAATGATCCAGATTTAAATCTTAACTGGTTGGAAGCAATAACTTCTGCAAACTTGTGTAATGAGCTAATTGAAGAGTTAGGAACAGAGAAAGTTACTATAATACTTGATTGCCCAAGTGTGAACACTGAAGCATACAAAGATTATTTTCTAAAAAAGCTAGGAAAAGATATTGAAGTAATTTGTGAACACAAAGCAGATATAAATTATCCCTGTGTTTCAGCTGCATCAATTATTGCTAAAGTAACAAGAGATAGGGCAATTTATCATCTTAAAAGAGAGTTTAATGTTGATTTTGGTAGTGGTTATCCTTCTGATCCTAAAACAAAAGCATTCTTAGAACAAAACTTTGATAAATACCCGTTCTTCAGAAAGACTTGGGCTGCATGGAAAAATGCTAAGAAAAACGCTGCACAAAGAGGTTTAGGTGAGTACTAAAATGGGATATTTAAACAAAAATTTATACAAATTTAATTATGTAAGAGAAAATATAGAAGTAATAATTAATAGTGTTATAGCATTCTTTGTGCCTTTTCTAATAGGACATCCACAATTACTTGTTGGTGTGATAGTAAACTTTATGCTAATAAGAAGTGCATATTACACATCTTTAAAGAAAACCCTGCCTGTAATTATTTTACCAAGCTTAGCAGTATTCTTTAGAGGAATGATGTTTGGCAACCTGACTTCACAATTAATCTATCTAATACCATTCATAATCTTAGGAAACTTTGTTCTAGTGTTTATGTCAAAAATGTATTTTAAGAAAAACAAGAATTTACTAGGGCACTCACTAAAAGGAATCCTAATAAAAGTAGCAATCATATTTGCAGGAACAATGTTAGTTTATTCTCTTGGCTTTGTGCCATTATTCTTTTTGCAGACAATGGCTTCACTGCAAGTAATAACTGCAATAATTGCACTGGCATTGTTTTATGGTAATGTTAAATTAAACAAGCTTTCTAAGTTGAAAGTTTAGTTTTCGTTTAGGCGTGCTAATAATTGAAGATTATTGAGCATTAGTTTTTATTAGGGGGTTGGAATGAAGTTATTGATAATAGGTGCTTTACCTAAAAATGAACAAGAGAAAGAAATATATAATATTCTTATTGGGGCTTCTAAAGAGAAAGAAATAATTGGAACTCCTATTGATACTCTAAACTTTAATGGTAACGATGCAGAAAGATATAAAAGAGCTTTTGATCTCATTGAAAAAG
>CAYZNE010000044.1:0-8661 GCA_964478955.1 uncultured Methanosarcinales archaeon | reverse complement strand
AAATTAATTTTGTTAAATAAAAAAAGAGTTAATAAATCAAAATTATTTATTTCTGCTAAAAGAGACAATGTTAAATTACCTTCTAAAATTGAAGTAAATTCCAAGTTTCTAAAAATAATTGGATTATATATTGCAGAAGGTTATTCTAGAAAAAATACTTCAAAAAAAGGTTTTTATCAAGTTTATATTGCTGCACAAAACATTGATGTTAGAAATTTTATAACTAATTATTTTATTAATTATTTAGGATTAAAACCTTCTGAAAATAAGAAAGATAGAGTTACTTTTAGTAGTAAAATATTATATTATTTAATTACTGATATTTTAAAATGTGGTTCTTCAGCTTATGAAAAAAGGATCCCAGCAAAATTTTTAACCCTTCCAAATAATAAATTAGGAAATATTCTTTCAGGTTATTTTGAAGGTGATGGTTCTGTTTCAAAAACAGATTTAAGGTTAACTTTTGATACTGTTTCAAAAAGGTTACTTAGAGATTTAGATTTTGTTCTTGGTCAAATAGGTATTTTTATTAAAAATAAACAATATAAGAAAGAACCAGGTAATAAAGTTAAAGAATTTTATATTAAAAAACAGCTTCCAATACCTAAATTTAGTTGTATTAAAGGGACTATACAAAGTAAGTTCATGAAAAAGTTATATAATCATATTAGATTTATATCCAACTATAAGCAAGATAGATTTGATTTTATTATTATTAATAAACATTATAGAAATCTGTTTTTAGACTATAATAATAATTTCTTTTTTGATGAAATAATTTCTATTAAAGTGCTACCTGAAGAATGCTCTTATTGCTTAAATGTTGATAATAATATTGTTATTGCAAATGGAATCTTAACCAGACAATGTGATGGTGATGAATCTTGCTTTTTATTATTAATGGATGCACTACTTAATTTTTCTGTAAAGTATCTTCCAACTTCAAGAGGTTCAACACAAGATGCTCCTTTAGTTTTGACTACTTTGTTAGATCCATCTGAAGTCGATGATATGGCATTTAATGTTGATAGAGTGTCAAAGTACCCACTTGAATTTTATATGGCTACATTGGAATATAAGTATCCTTGGGATGTAAAAATAGAAACAATAAATGATGTTTTAGGAACAGAACAGCAATTTGAAGGAATGGGGTTTACTCATGATTCAAGAAATATTAATGATGGTGTTTTATGTTCATCATATAAAGTTCTTCCGACAATGCAAGATAAATTAGATGCACAACTTGATCTTGCTAAAAAAATAAGGGCTGTTGATGAAATGCTTGTGGCAAAGCTTGTTATTGAAAAGCATTTTATTAGAGATACCAAAGGTAATCTGAGAAAGTTCTCTATGCAGATTTTTAGGTGTGCTAATTGTAATGCTAAATTTAGAAGACCCCCACTCAGATTCAATTGCCCTGTTTGTAAAACAGGTAAAGTTATATTTACTATAAGTGAAGGTTCAGTGATAAAGTATCTTGCTTCTTCATTAAGATTAGCTGAAGAATATAATGTTCCACTTTATCTAAAAGAGACTTTGAATCTTTTGCAGCTTAGGGTTGATGATGTGTTTGGAAAAGAAAAGGAGAAACAAACTGGTTTGGGTGAGTTTTTTACTTAAATTCTATATTGAATAGTATACTTAGCACCACATGCCTGGCATCTTAGAAATGTAAGGTTGTTCTCTTTGACAAGTTTTGTTTCTGGTTTACCACACTCTTTACATATAACAAATAGGTCGGCATATTTTTGAATCTTTTCGTTGATTTTTACAGAAGATAATTTATTGTTAAATAATACTGAAGTATTTTTTACATCTGCTTTGGTAGCCAATTCTTTAAGTAAAAATTTTAGAACATGTTCAATTTCTCTATCAAGAACTTTAGCTATTTGAAAGAAATTTGAAATAATTGTTTTATTACCTTGTAAATGTCCTTTAACTTTGGGAATTTCAAGTCTCTCTGTAACACTGAGTTCTTCAGGTATTAATGACTTTGCTCTATCTAACAATAAATTGTATTCATTTGCTTTATCTTTTTTAACCATGAAGATATCAAAAAATCAAATACTTTATAAAGTTTTTTTAGACAAAATCCTTTTTACTCACTTATAGTAAATTTTATCCTCTAATACTCGACTAAAAAATCAAAACATTTAAGAATGGAATACACAATAATTAGTAATTAACTCGTATTTTATTTCGAGAAACCGAGGGGTTTAGATAATGGCAAAAAAAGTTAAGAAGGTAGGTGTTAAAAAAGTAAAAGGATACCTGTACTTCGTAGATAAAAAAGGTAATGTAGCTAGAGCGACAATGGCTCGGGGCGGTAAGGTAAAAGGAAAGAAGAAAATTGAAGTTGTAGCAAAAGTGGGAGTTAAGAAAGTAAAAGGATTTCTATACTTCATAGATAAACAAGGTGACATTTCTTGTGCTAAGATGGCACGTGGTGGTCATAAGAAGAAGAAAAAAGCAGTGAAGAAGAAAAAGAAAGTAGTTAAAAAGAAGAAAGTAGTTAAAAAGAAGAAAGTTGTAAAGAAGAAGAAAAAAGCAGTGAAGAAGAAAAAGAAAGTAGTTAAAAAGAAGAAAGTAGTTAAGAAAAAGAAGAAAGTTGTAAAGA
This sequence comes from uncultured Methanosarcinales archaeon, assembly GCA_964478955.1. GTDB lineage: Archaea > Nanobdellota > Nanobdellia > Woesearchaeales > CAYZNE01 > CAYZNE01. The sequence goes on along the minus strand of CAYZNE010000044.1, from coordinate 6,044 downwards.
AGAAGAAAAAAGTAGTTAAGAAAAAGAAAAGAAGATAAATTTGACTAACTTTTTATTTTTTATTCCGCTTCAGCGGTGCCAATAAGTTTTAGAACTTATTGTGCATTTTATTTTTTATACTAATTCTTATCACTGGACAATCTTAAATAACTTATATAAATGAATTAGGTAGTTCTATATACATGAATATAAAGCTAAAAGATTTTAAGCCAAGAGAATATCAAAATTCTATATTCAAAACATCTACTTCTAGTAATACAATGATTGTTTTACCAACAGGATTGGGTAAAACCGCAATTGCTGTGATGCTCGTAATTCATCGACTTAAACTCTATCCAAAATCCAAGATAGTTCTTTTTGCACCTACTAAACCTCTTGTTGATCAGCATCTTAATACTTTCAAAGAATTAATTGATTTGCCCGAAGACAATTTTGCAATGTTTACTGGAACAGTTAGACCTGAAAAAAGATTAGAACTATGGAAAAAAGCAAAAATAATATTTAGCACACCTCAAGGATTTGAGAATGATATAATTTCAAGTAAATTAAGTTTCAAAGATGTTTCATTAGTTGTTTTTGATGAATGTCATAGGGCAGTAAAAGATTATAGTTATGTTTATCTTGCATCAGAGTACTATAAGCAAGCAGATAATCAAAGAATTTTAGCTCTAACTGCAAGTCCTGGCAGTGATAATGAAACTGTGATGGAAGTTTTAGAAAACTTGTTCATTGATAACATTGAAGTTAGAAAAATAAATTCTCCTGACGTTAAATCATATATTCAAGAAACAGATGTTGAACAAATTAAACTTGAGCTCCCAATAGAATTAAGAAAACTAAGGACTACTCTCTGTGATTGTTTCAAATCAAAGTTGATTGCAGTGAAACAATTTGGTTACTTAAATGGTAATCCTGCTTCATATAACAAATCTTCTCTACTAAAATTGCAGGCTGCACTCTATGCAAAAATGAAGGAAGACAAAAGTTTTGAGATAATGAAGGCAGTATCCCTTCTTGCAGAAGCAGGTAAAATTCAACATGCTGTTGAACTGGTTGAAACCCAAAGTCTTTTTGCAGTTAATACTTATTTGAAAAAGTTAGAACAAGAATCTCTAACTGCAAAAACAAAGGCTGTCAAGAATTTAGTTAAAGATTCAAATTTTAGACTTGCTAAAATATTATCAGAGAAATTATTGAAAGCAGGAATTGAGCATCCTAAATTGGCGAAGTTACAATCTTTAATGCGACTTTATACAGAAGCAAATAAGGAATCTAAAATTATTGTTTTTACTCAATTTAGAGATTCTGCAATTAGAATTAAGGAGTTTTTAGAAAAAGTAAAAGTTAATTCTGAACTGTTTTTTGGTCAAGCAAAAAAGAATGGTATTGGTCATTCTCAAAAAAAGCAAAAACAAATTATTGAAGATTTTAAGGATGATAAATTTCCTGTTTTGATTGCAACAAGTGTTGCAGAAGAAGGATTAGATATTCCTAGTGTTGATCTAGTAATTTTTTATGAAGCAATACCTTCTGCAATAAGAACTGTTCAGAGAAGGGGAAGAACTGGAAGACATGCCCGAGGAAGAATTATAACTTTAATAACGAAAAATACTCGAGATGAAGCATTCAAATGGGTTTCACATCATAAAGAAAAAAGAATGTATAGAATTATTGATGATATAAAGAAAAAATTTATACTAAAAACTAAGCCTAAAAAAACTTTAGTTTCATATTCAAAAGAATTATCTGATCTAAAGATTTATGTTGATTACAGAGAGAAAGGCAGTAAAGTTTTGAAGTTTTTATCTAACAAAGGAGTTTTAATAAATCTTGACACTTTGAATGCAGGAGATTTTTTGCTTTCAGATAGAACTATTGTTGAATTCAAATTAGTTGAGGATTTTGTTGCATCAATAATTGATAAGAGACTTTTTGAGCAGGCAACAAAATTAAAAAAATTATATGAAAATAAAATAATTATTATTCAAGGTGATAAAGATCTTTATTCTGTAAGAAGAATTCATCCAAATGCAATAAGAGGCGCACTTGCCTCATTGCTTCTTAATTTTGGAATATCTATTATTTACTCTAAGGATGCTGAAGAAACTGCAGAGTTACTAATTGCACTTGCCAAAAGAGAGCAAGATGAGAATTCTAGAAAGTTTATTATGCATTCTTCAAAGCCATTAACAATTAAACAACAACAAGAATTTATTGTTTCAAGTTTTCCTGGGATTGGAAGCACATTAAATCTCCCATTACTCAAACATTTTGGTTCTTTGAAAAAAATTGTGAATGCAGATGAAAAAGAGTTAATAAAGGTTGAGCTTATTGGTAAAATAAAAGCAAAAAGGCTTTTTGAATTATTTAATATGAAGTATTAAATAACCAATAGCTTGCTATTGTGTTTATTTAATCAGAATTATGAATAAGAAGGGAATAATACTGTTATCCTCTTAAATCATACATAAACTATATAAATAGTTGTGATTTCTCAAGGTGAATAATAATAAGTATATAATTTGGAGGGTTATTATGGAAGATAATGAACATGAAGAACTAAAAGATCATATAGTGCATAAAGAACACAAACCTGTGCATCATGATAATGCTGTTAAAGCTCATAAATCACATGAGATAAGACACAGAATTACAAAAAGATTAAGAAGAGCAAAAAATGAAAGAATAGTTTTTATTTCATTGATTGTTATTTTAGTTGTATTGTGTGTTGTTGCTTGGGCATCAAAAGCAAACTATTCAAGCATAGATAGTAACATTAATTCTTTGAATAAACTTTATGCAAATACCGGTTCAACTGAAGCTAAAGCTGCAATCAATCAGGCGATAGCAAGTTTGGAATCTGCAAAAGTATCATTGGGTGAAGAAATTACAAATACTGGAACAACTACAATTATACCAACAGGAGGTTTACAAGCTATAATTCTAAATGATGTAAGATGTAAGCAATGTGATGTTACTGGTGTTAAAGCAAGTTTACAACAGGTATTTCCAACAATTACTTTTACAGAATTAGATTATGCTGATGCAGGAATTAAAGAGATGATGCAAGATACAAGGGTAAGAGTTTTACCTGCAATCTTATTTACTAAAGATATTAAGAATGAAACAAATTATGCGCAAATTGCTAATTATATAACTGAAACAGGGACTTATCTTGAGTTAAAGATTGGTTCAAGTTTTGATCCAACTGCTGAAATCTGTGACAATAATATTGATGATACAGGTAATGATTTAACTGATTGTGAAGATCCAACTTGTGCTGAAACACTTGCATGTAGAGGATTAAAAGAAAATCATCTTGCAGTTTTTATAATGAGTGATTGTCCATATGGTAAAGAAGCAATTAAAGCCCTGGCTCCTGTTGTTGAAGCAATGCCTGATTTAGATTATGAAGTAAATTACATTGTAACTGATAATGGTGATGGAACTTTCAGGAGTCTTCATGGAGATTATGAAGTAGAAGAAAACATTAGGCAATTATGTGCAAAAGAGCAAGGAGATGTGGAATTCTTAGCATATGCCTTATGTAGAAGTGAAAATGGCGTAAGAGACGTTGATTGGAATGCCTGTGCAGATGAGGTAGGACTTGATAAAGATGCTCTAGAAGCTTGTACAACAGGTGAGAAGGGAATAGAGCTTTTAACAGCAAATGCTAAGATTGCAAATGCTCTAGGAATAGGTGCAAGCCCAACATGGTTAACTAATAATAGATATAAGTTCTCTGGAATCACTGCAGAAGTTGTTCAAAGCAATGTTTGTACTTATAATCCTGATTTAGAAGGTTGTGAGAATATTGTTACAAGCACAGCTTCAGTTCCAGCTGGTCAGTGTTAATTTAACTTTTTTTTTCTTTTTTTCTTTTAAAGCATAAATATATAAAATAGTTTGTATTTCTCTTTTTAGTTAAAATGATTATTAAATCAATGAAAATTTTAAAAGATGCATTAGAAGTACCTATAGAAATACAAGATAAATTAAAACTAATTGAGGAATATGAATTTCAACATCTTGGAAGTTTATTTGAAAAATATTCTAATTGGCTTCAAAATATATATATGACACCTTCTCATTTGTATGAATCTAAATTAAGTCTTCTTAAGAAAACTTTAACAAGCGATGATTCTATTGAGAATATTTTACTAAATAGTAAAGCAGAATTTTCTGAGTTCGTAGAGGAAATGTCAATTTTAACATCAGAATATAGATTAATTAAAAAGTATGTAAATTTGAAAAAAAAGTATTTATTGGTTTTAAATGAAGAGAAATTTAATAAAGCTATAAAAGAGTTTACAAAGAAATAAGTCTTTTTTTCTTTCTAAAAAATATTAAGAATTTTCTACATAAGTCAAAATTTAAATTTTGATATTGAAGACATAAAATACTTTCAAAAACCTGGTAAAGGTTCAAGAATTTATAATGCAAAAACAGGAGAAGCTTTGTCTTTTGTTAGATTAAAATAAGTTAATTATTCTCAAAAAAGCTAATACTTCAATCTTAAGATTGAAGATAAAGCTTTTTTGGACGACATCCTTTTAGTTGGATACCTCAACCTTTAGGTTGAGGAGGATGTCATTTAAATGGATTTGACATCTTAACTAAATGAACTTATTGTAAAGAAAAAGTATTATTCTTTAGCTTCTATTTTACCATAATATTTATATGGAATATCTGGTCGATAAAAATGCATCCGGTCTTTTGAATTTTTCCAGTCTCCACCCCACCTCCATCCTTCTTCTTTGAATATTTTTACTACGTCTGAATTAGCATGGAGTGCTCCTCTTTTACTTTTATCATAAGGAAAATTTGGGGAATTAACTTGACCTTCCCGCGCCCAAGGATTTAGTACTGGATTTAGATCAATAGATGCTCCAAAAGAATGATCTGAAATCTCATCACTATCAAACACAAAACGCCAATCAAATACCACTGTATTATTAAGTCTTGAAGATGAATTCCAGTTAAACATGCTTATTGGAAAAATACTTGTTATAGGAAAATAAGTTTCTGAAAGAATTCTCTTGAAAATCTTACGGATTGAAGATGCCAAATCCTTATGAATAACAAGTTGACCATGATATATTTGATTGTCAAAACTTCTGTAATTAACATTAACTAGAACTAGTTGGTCAATAATTTCCTGAGGTACATTTTTGTTTCTAAGAGAATTGAAAAACTGATCTTGAGTCAAAACAAGGGGTTGGGTAATGGGTTGTTCGTAGAATAAAGGATTCTGCATTACCTCCTTTAAGGTGTGTGAAGGCCATAAGTTTAGAACTGTGTTATTTGTCCCCTTAGATTTAAGAGAATCTTTTAAAGTGATTACCAGTTTTTTAAGCCTGGGGTCTATATTGTTCATTATTCTATTGACATGATTAAGATGATTATAAAACTTCTGGTATGTATTTGTGTAACATATTTTACGAAGTAAAAGACAATATGTGCGTAGCGCCTGGGCTCCCCCTCTTTTTTTGAATGGAAGTTCAAAAAAGACGTTTGAGGATGTAGTCCCTTAAATTTATAAGAATAAAGAGCCCCCTTCCATTTAAAGTTGTTTACTAAGTTTCCACAATAATTGAAAATATGATTTAAAATCATTTGATAATCCTTCATCTTCAATCAAAATTGTTATTGGTTCAATAGTTTCGGAACCTAACAATATTGCTGTTTTATTTCCATATATATTGATAGCTATTGGTGAGGAGAATTTATCAGGTAATAACCTTGCTTCAATATATTTATATTCTGCAAATTTGTGTGCTGCTTGTTTATTCTGATTTATGAAAAGCATTTTTGTGTATATTTTATTTTTAATTCTTCTTTTGTGATAATTCTCTAAGAATGCGGAAATTCTCCTAGAAGGATTATGTGCTCCTAAAACATATTGTTCTTCTAAATGTTTTAATTTATCTTCAAAAATTATTTTTCTTCCATTTAATCCTGTATAAACCTTTACTAATATTTGTTTTTTATTTTGTTGATTGATTAACTGAGGTATGATTTTCTCTACATTAATTCTTTTTTCT
>CAYZNE010000043.1:0-8889 GCA_964478955.1 uncultured Methanosarcinales archaeon | reverse complement strand
ATATATGATTGTAGGTGCAGGATTGTCAAATTCTTTTGGAAGAAATCTAATTTCTAAAATTTTTTATTTTTTTTTTTCTTTTTTTTGTTTTCTTAAATTTTCATTCCATAATAATCTTAATTTAATTCTTAGTTTTTCTCTTTTTTTATGCCATAATTCAGAATAAGGGCCTAAAGCTTCTTTAAATTTTCCTCCTCCCCCGAAAACAAGAATTTCTTGCTTTTGTTTTAACATATCTTCAAAAATAGATTTCATTCCTTTATCCCCTTTGTAGATTGATGATTCTTGTGATTCTTTACTTAATTGTCTTTTTGAAATTAGTTCTGGAAGAATTTTTTTAATTTCTTGCTCTTTTATCTTTAATTCTTTCTTTTCTTCTGAAATAATATCAAGAAATTTTTCAGGATTTTCTGCTTCAAAATACTTAGTATTTGATTTTATGATATAACTAGCTAAACCTTTATTAATTAATTTCTCTAAGAGTTCATAGATTGTTTTACTATAAAATTTTAATTCTTTCATTAACTTTCCTGATTTAGCTGAGCCTAATTCTAGGAGTTTTAAGTATAACTTAATCTCATTTTCTGTAAGATTAAATTTTTTTAAAACATCTATCATCTTTATCATAACCTACTTAGTAGGTTGCAACAGTTTAAATACTTTCTGGTTATTCTTTAATGGTGGTTAAAATGAATAAAATTGATTTAATTAAATTAACTGAAAAAAAACACTTAGCAAAATTCAGGAAAATTCAAAAGAATATGCTACAAAACGCAAAAGATATTAAAGAGTCACTAAAAGATATTGCAAATAACTTTATCTGGCCACCTATTGAATTTGCAGTTGGTATTGATAAAATGTTAAATGGAGGATCTTCTCAACCTTGTCATTTAACTTCTAACATAGTAAATCGTTATCTCTGGAGGGATCTATCTAAAAAACTCGAAAATGGATATACTCTGATGGGTTCTTGCACTGAATATAACAAATTATCTAAGAATTTGGTTTGGTTCTTAGAAAACTTTAATGTTTCTGTTCAACGCTATGGTAAAACATCGAAAGTTAATGCTTTGTTAGAGTGGTGGTCATATGAAATATCAATTATAATAGAAGTTGGTAAAAATGAACAATATTGGGAACAGAATTGGAACAAATATTCAATAGGAACAAATGATAATTTATTATTTCTTCCTAAAGGAAACTTATTTAGAGGTTTTCTTCACTTTGATTATAATATTTCAGCTGAATTAACTCCAGAAGATTATATAAAAAACTATCGTAAAGCAATAGCAAAAATGAATAGTATTCAAAATGATTCTCATTATCAAAAATTAATGCAAATGAATTTGTGGAAACAATCTAAACACCATAAAACAAAATTAAAGATTATTGAACAGAAAAATGATCAGAGATATCCAAACCCAATCTATGGTTTTTTTAAAAAATAAAAATATCTTTAGTTTCTGATAATGATCTTAGTTATAATATGAGCAATAAAGTCGTATGCTCCTAATATTGCAATTCCTGCATAGTATATACCTACAACAACCAAACAAATGGTATTGACTTTGTAGTCCCTTGTAATAACAAAGGTAAGAAGAGTCTTGGTTTAATGTTCTTTCTAATTGCAAGAGAATACTTGGCTTTTTTTGATGATCCTAGTTATTTTGATAAACAAAATAGTCATGTTATAACTTTTGTTCCAAGAAGGTGTCGAGGTCATATTTGTGATTATGCTATTCCTGAGATGAATGATATAAGTTCAAGCCATATATTCATGGAAACTATGGTTCCAACATTAACTAAGGAAGAACTTTATACAAAGAGTACAGGTGTTTGGCACAGAAAAGACTAGCTTATTTTTTTCTTTTTTATTTCTTCACAAAGATTCTTGTTATTATATGAGCAATTAGATAGTAGATTAATATTATTCCAATTGCTTGCACAAGATTAATAATAAAATTCATCACAGAATCTATTGTAGATTGTCCTGATGAGACAGCACTAAATATTGCTGCAAAAGAACCTAGTGTATTTACAACTATGTTGAGAATGTATGCAGTTATTCCTGTGCCAAATAAGATAAAACTAAGTCCAAATAGAATAATCATTATTATTACTTTTAGTAAAAACTTTGCCATTCTCAAACCCCTATTTTTTCTATACCTTTGTTTGTGATTTTAAAATGTAATTCTTTGCTTTCTGCCTGGCTTCTATGTTTTCTTAGAATTGCAATTCGATTGTCATCATCATCTTTTTTCCTGAGTTCAACTAAACATTTTCCCCAATATTTTAATATATCCCCGCCGACAATATTTATTTTTTTCTTGTCGTCAAAGTCCTTGTATATTTGATTAGTTATTAAAATAGGAATTTTTTGTTTTCTTGCAATCTCACTCAGATATGATATTTGCAACCCAAGTTCTCTATTCGTGCCTTGAATATTTTTTGTTTTACCAATCTCTAATCTATAAAGCATAACAATACTGTCAACTATGATTAGACCAATGTTTTTCATTTCAGTTAATTCTTTTAGTTTTGCAAATGCCCCTTTTTGTTCTTGAAAATTAGTAGGGCATAGAATAAATATGTTGTTTATGCAACTCTCAAAATCACTGCAAACTTGTTTAAATCTGTCAACAGAAAAGCTTCCTTCTGTATCAATAAAAATTACTTTTCTTGTTTTAGAAACTTCTGCTGCACTCAACAGTGCTATGTTGGTTTTGCCTGTTCCTGGGCCACCATAAATCATTGTAACTATATCTTTTTCATAGCCACCATTAAGAAATTCATCAAAATCTTTACTACCAGAACTTATTTTTTCAGTCATAAAAATATGTATTTATTAGGGGTTTATAAGTTTTTTCTTAGTATTTTCGAATTACTAAAATCACTGGACTATCAACAATAACCTTTTTAAAACACGGTTTTCTCTTCTAGTTTATGGGGGAGTTTAATAAAATACTAAAGTTAAATCCTGATGTTAAACATATTAAGATCCCAGGAAAAGTTGTTCTTGGTCTTTACGAATATGTAACAATTAAAAAGAAGAAGGTTTTAGCAAGAATTGATTCAGGTGCTGTAAAAAGTTCAATAGATTTAGATTTAGCTAAAAAATTAAAATTAGGACCGATAATTGGAACCAAAAAGATAAAGAATGTTCATGGGGCAAGTGTAAGAAAACTTATTGAACAAGATGCTTATTTGTGCAGTAAAAAGATTAAATCCATATTTACACTTCAAAACAGAAAAAAGATGAAATTCAAAGTCCTAATTGGTCAAAATATTTTAACAAAAGGGTTTGTTATTGATCCTAATAAAAGAATACTGGTAAAACCAAAATGAAAGCAGCAATTATAAGTTTAGGCAGTTTAAGTTCAGCGTGGACTGCTAAAGCAATGAGAGCATATTTCGATGAAGTTGATGAGATTGATCTAAAGGATATTGAAATTTCTTTTACAGGTAAAAAGCAAGAGATACTCTATAAAGGTGAGCCTCTTGACAATTATGATGGCATATATGCAAAAGGTTCTTTTAGATATGCAAATCTTTTATCTGCACTCACAAGTATGCTTTCTCCTGTAAGTTATCTTCCTATTTATTCTTCAGCATTTACTGTTGCACATGATAAGTTGTTAACCCAGTTAAGACTGCACGCAGCAAATATTCCTATGCCAAAGACTTTTTTGACATCTAATATTAGTGCTGCAAAAAATATTCTAAAAAAAATGAATTATCCTATTATTATGAAATTCCCTTCAGGAACCCAAGGTAAAGGGGTTATGTTTGCAGATTCAAAAGCTAGTGCACTATCTATATTAGATGCTCTGGCAGTTCTAAAACAACCTGTAATTATTCAAGAATATGTTGAAACTAATTCTACAGATATACGGGCAGTTGTTGTTGGAGAAAAAGTAATTGCTGCATACAAACGTGTTGCTGCAATTGGTGAGAAAAGAGCAAATATTCATCAGGGTGGTGTAGGTGAAATGATAATTCTTGATGCTAAAACAAAAAAGATTGCAATAGCTGCAGCAAAGGCCATAAAAGCAGAAATTTGTGGTGTTGATATTCTTGAGGGTGCTAAGGGACCTGTTGTTCTAGAGGTAAATATCAGTCCTGGTTTACAGGGGGTTACTAAATGCACTAAAATTGATGTTGCAGATGAAATTGCAAAATACATATTTGAAAAAACTAAAGTACTAAAAGCTTCTGATACTGAAACAAAGGCAAAAGATTTGTTTACAGATTTAGGTATTGAAGATAGTGTTAAGGGTGATGGGGTTTCTGAGTTAATAACAACTCTTGATTTAAGATCAAATAGATTACTTCTGCCTGAGATAATAACCAAGAAAACAGAATTTGGTGAGCACGGAGAAGTGGTTCTGAAGTTTATGAAAGGAAAATTAGAGATTGTTAAGTTTTAGTTATTTATTTTGGCAAGGTCGTCTTCTGTTGCAAGTTCTTCAAACTTAAAAGATGCAACTTTGTCTTTTATATTACTAAGTTCATCTTTGCTGACAAAGTTCTTAAAATTTTTAGCGAGAATAAGAAAAATTTGTTTCATTTCTCTTAGATCAGTATTCATTGATTTAATTTGATTGTTCAATTGTTTAAATTTTTCATCTAAATCTAGTTCAATGTTAAAAAGTTCTTCATCTCGTCTAATTTGTTTTAATGTATAAACTTTTGAATCTTTTCCTAGTGCAGATATTTGCCTCACATTGAGATTGCTGAGATTAATAAGTTCTTGCATAGGAAGAGTCGGGATTTTTTTAGTTTGTTTTTGCACTGTCTCTTTACTCATATTTATGTCCATAGCTTAATTTTTTATTTTGTTATTTATTAACTTTACCTTTTAAGAGTATATCAAAACTACGTCGTCGCCATTGTGAATGCCATTTCTGCAAACATAATGGCATCGCCCGAAAGGGATGCCAAGAATTCCCGCGGAATTGTTGAGCATTGCCACGACGCAACAAAGCAAGTTGCTAAACTTTAGTTTCGCGTTTTGGTCTGTGGAGTAGTATTTTTGTGATGCTCTTGTGTTTTAAAAAACATTTATAAACATAAAACCTTTCTTCAGTGTTATGAGGTCAGAGACAAGTGCATTTGACTTATTCTTTATAACAAAAGAATTGCAAAAGTTAAAGAATGCAAAATTAGAAAAGGTATTTCATTCAAAAGAAAAGAAGAATGAAGTTTTGTTTAGATTTTATACTAAGGAATATGGAAAAGTTTTTCTTAAAATTGCTACACCAAGTCATATTTACCTAACTCAATATAAGGAAGATTCTGAAGTCCCTTCTGGTTTTGGTATGTTTTTGAGAAGGCACTTGCAGGGAACAAGATTGGTTAATATAAGCCAGAAGGGTTTTGATAGAGTCTTAGATTTGGAGTTTGAGATAAGAAAAAAGGGGGTTACATCAACAAATCATCTTATTGTTGAATTATTTAACCCTGGAAATGTTGTTTTAATTAATGGAGACTCAAAAATTCTTGGATTATTAAATTCACAGAGGTGGAAAGATAGAACTATTTCACCAGGTAAGCCCTATGTTTTTCCTGAACCGCAATTTGACCCAATCCATTCTACTAAAGAAGACTTTGTTAAAAAAATAAAATCAAGTTCTAAAGATTCTCTTGTTGTTGCTCTTGCATCAGATGTTTCTCTTGGTGGAGAGAATGCTGAAGAATTATGTGTGCGTGTTAAGTTAGATAAGGATAATAAAATTTCAGATCTATCTGAAACCGATTTAGGAAAATTGTTTGATGAAATACAAAGGTTAAAAGAACAATCGATTAAAGGAGTTGTTTATGAAAAAACCATAGTTGCTTTTGAATTTCTAAGTGCAGGAGATATCAAAAAAGAATATGCAACCTTTTGTGAGGCACTCGACGAGCAATTAACTAAAAAAAAGAATGCTTCAAATGCTAAAGATTCAGAGTTAAAACAAAAAACAAAGATAAGTAAGATAGAAAATATTTTGAAAAAGCAAGAACAAATGTTGTCTAATGCTATTGAGAACTCAGAAAAGTATCAGAAAATTGGTGAAAAGATTTATGCGCATTATGAAGGATTAACTGCCTTGTTTGTAGAAATAAAAACTCTTCGTGATACAATGGATTGGATTGAGATAAAGAAATTATTTAAGGAGAGATATCCTCGAGTACAGATAAATGAAAAAAATAATGAAATTGTGGTAGATATAGAATGAGTACATTTGTAAAAAGATATGAACAATTGAAGCCTGATTTTAACATTAAGAAATGTCCTGTTATAGAAGAAGTTAGGGATGTTCTTAGAATAAACACTCTAAAGAGTAATGAGAAAAAGCTTGTTGCTCGTCTTAAAAAACTTGGAATTCATCTAAAGAAAATTGATTTTCTTCCTAATGCTTACAAATATAAATCAAAGTTTTCTCTTGCATCAACAACGGAGTATGCAATTGGTTATTATTATTTGCAAGAAACTGCATCTCAAATACCCCCTCTTATTTTAGATCCTAAAGAAACAGAAGACGTATTAGATATGTGTGCTGCGCCTGGTTCAAAAACAACCCAGATTTGTCAATTAATGAACAATAAAGGTTTGGTTATTGCATTGGACAGTAATGCTATGAGATTGAATGGTTTAAAGAGTAATCTTCTAAGGTGTGGTTGTAAGAACGCGATTATCTATAAAAAAGATGCACGTTTTGCTTTTGATTTTCATAAAAAGTTTGATAAAATACTTCTCGATGCACCCTGTTCTGGTAACTTTGTTATTGAACCTGAATTTTTTGAAAAGAAAACCATTCAAGGATTTCTTGAGAGAGCTAAGCTGCAAAAAGATTTGTTGAAAGCTGCATATAAATGTCTAAAAAATGGTGGGACAATGGTTTATAGTACCTGTTCTCTTGAGCCTGAAGAAAATGAAAGAGTAATTGATTGGTTTCTTAGAAAACATTCTGATATGAAACTACAAAAAATTGATTTAAAGATTCCTGGTTCTTCTCCTGGATTAACTAAAGTCTTTGATAATGAGTTAAGTCCAGAACTTAAAAAAACTATTCGTATATGGCCTGATAAAGCTAAGACGCAAGGGTTCTTCATTGCAAAGATGCAGAAGGTTTAGAATTTTGATATAAATTGTAGAAATTGTTTTTAATAAGAAGTGAGCCATCTTGGTGCTTTGCAAAGGATAAATTTATATATATTCCTTATTTATAATTAATATTATGAAAAAAGAAGTGATAGTTTTACTTTTATTAGGACTTTTATTAGCTTCACCCTTAGTATCAGCTCAGGAACAAGCTCAAACATACTCTGGATTTAACAGATTTGTTGATAATGTTAAATTATTTTTTTCTTCTGGAGATAAAAAAGTAATGTTAGCATTAAATATTAGAGAAAAAGAAGTAAACTCAGCCATAGAAAATAATAAAAAAGGCAATAGTAGAAATGTAGATAAAAATCTTGAAAATGCATGGAAAAAACTTCAAATTGTGCAGGAAAAAGTTTCTGTAAGTATTGCTTCAGATGTAAAAAAAAGTTCTGAAGAGATTAAGGATAAAATTTCTAATGAAGAAAATCTTCTTGATAATTTTGAACTTTATATTTTAGAAGAAGAAAAAATAGGACTTAAAGCAGAACAGATAATTGAAGTTGAAGGAAAAGAAGGACAAACATTGGAAAGAAAAGTAAAAACAGTTGTAGAGGAGAACGAAAAGCAAAACAGGGTTGTAGAAATTGAAAGAAGAATAGATGAAATTGACAATGAAATTTCTAACTGGGTTGTAGAAAATGATGATGTTGAGGGAGAAAATAGGAATTTGGTTCGTGTTGTTAAAAATGAAATTGCAAAAGTAGATGATGTTATTGATATACCTGCAATGCATAAAGACAATGACGATGTGTTGCCTGCCCCAAATATAGTTGATAATGATATGTGTAAAAAAGGAGACGAAAATTGTAATAATGATGATATGGCTCCTGGACCACAAGGAATTGTAGGATACCAAGAGATTAAGCCTAGGGAGGATAGGGCTCCTTCTGATTTTATAGATAATAGTAATAGCGAAAGTTCAGATACAGCAGAAGTTTCATCTGAAGTAAGTTCTAGTGAAGTAAGTTCTAGTGAAGTAAGTTCTAGTGAAGCAAGTAGTAGTGAAGGAGATAATGGAATAACAGGGGCAGTAGTTGGTTCTGGAAATAGAGAATCGTTTTTAAGGAAAATTCTTAAAAAAATATTTGGAATATGAAAAAAACTATAACACAAAATAAAGGTTCTCTTCTTTGGAGAATTGTATTTGGAATAATCTTAATCCTTTTTTCATTAATCTCTTTTGGAAGATTCAATACTACAGCTGGATTATTATACCTTATAATTTCTATATTTGTATTTATTCCTGGAAGACTTTTTAAAATTCATAATAAATGGGTTAAAGTAGGAATAGTCATAGTTGCAATTATTTTAGTAGGATTATTTAATCATTTTGCTATAAATTCATCTTCACAAATAATAGAAGAATATAATATAGGGCAAGAATTTATATTGCCAAATGACTCTAATTTTTCTTTAATTATTACTAAAGCAGTAGAAGAATATGAAATTCCTACATCTGAGAATATCTATAAAACAGATGGAAAGTTTTTATTTGTTTATTTTAAGTCAAAATATGTAGGAAATTTATCAGAACTTCCTGAAGATAATTTAGTTCCTTTTTCAATGATTTTTGTATTAAAAGATTCAAACAATAATGAGTATTCTATTTCTGATTTAGACACTTCTGATTTTCCTCAATCACAGAATTTAGAATCTGATGAATTCTTTTATTTATATAATCTCAATAATGAGGCGACTGGTTTAAAACTTATTTTTATAGAGGAAAAAAATAAAAAGTTTGT
>CAYZNE010000042.1:0-8936 GCA_964478955.1 uncultured Methanosarcinales archaeon | reverse complement strand
TTTCATAATATAATGTTATTTATTTTATAATATATAATAATGTGTTTATTTCAAAGCCATATTTTAGAAATATTGCTCCAAGGTGAATGCCAGTAATAAGAGATGTAGCTAAAGCTTCAGAAACAGGATTTACTATTGGAATATTTTTGTTATTTACTATATAATTTTTTTTAGATAGATTATAAGCTACATTTTTCAAAATTAAATAATCTCCATATCCTGGAGTTAGGATTTTCCCAAAGCTTGCCATAATATTATTAATTGTTATAGTATTATTTTTTGTTTTTATACTAATTGCAGTACTTTTTGTTCCTATAACAATTTTTGTTGCCATAAACAAAGAGAAATCAAAAACAGCATATTAAATTTTACCCGATTATAATCGGTTACCTTCTAAGCAAAGTAGGCATGAGCTTTGCCTCGGCTTTTTTCAAATGCTCTTGATAGGTTGAATAAGACAATTTCATAAGCTTAGCAAGCTTGTGCAAATCAGTTTTTTTAGGATATTCATAATAACCATGAGTAATTGCAAGCTCTAAAGCTTTTTTCTGTTGCGATGAAAGTTCAGGTAAAATATTTGTAAAAGAAATATTTGTTAATTTTTCTTGTTTTAATTTTAAGATTTTAACATTATGGTGTTCTTTTGCAAAATCAATAATTGGTTTTAAATCTTTTTTCTCCCAAGCTGCAAACTCCCAAATATGATATCCTTCATGAGAAATAAAATCAGGTCTTGGCTTAATAAACTTAGGATTATATGCAACTTCAGAGAATAGAGGTTGTTTAATAACTGCAATCACAAAATCATTTTTAAATTCGACATTAACAATATCTTTAATATTTTTTAAATTCGAAAGAACTCTTTTTTTATCTTTTTCTTCACCAAGAATAAAACCTGCAAGAGTAAGATAAAGATGCTTTTTATCTTTATAATATGTAACAGGATAACCAGTGAAATCAACATTATATTTCTTTGCGAGATTGCCCAATAAAAAATTACGATAGTCCATTCGTATCTTTAAGATCCACATATAGAATAAAATAAATAATATAATATAAAAAGTTATCTATAAAATCCTAACATTAATAAAGTGGGCTTAATAATAAAGAAATATGAAGTTTAAAGGATTTACATTAGACAAGTTTCAAGAAGATGCAATTGCATCAATTGATAGACACAATTCTGTTGTTGTTTCTGCACCTACTGGTTCTGGTAAAACTCTTATTGCAGATTATATTATTCACAAATTTATAGATAAGGGTCAGAAGATTATTTATACTGCACCTATTAAGGCTCTATCAAATCAGAAGTATAAACAGTTTTGTAATTCCTATGGCAAAGAAAAAGTTGGTTTAATGACTGGGGATATTGTTAGAAATCCTGAAGCGCAAGTAATAATTATGACAACTGAAATCTATAGAAACATGGCGATTTCAAATGATCCTTCTCTTGAAAATGTTGGTTATGTTATTTTTGATGAGATTCACTTTATTAATGATATTGAAAGAGGATATGTTTGGGAAGAATCAATAATTTTTTCTCATAGAAATGTAAGATTTTTGTGTCTATCTGCAACTATCCCTAATGCCCAAGAATTTGCCGATTGGATTCAACATACAAATAAGCACAAAGTTGAAGTTATAACTCAAGATATAAGAAATGTTCCTTTACATGTTAGCTTCTTTGACACAGAGTTGGGGATTACGCAACTTAAACAAATAAAATATGTTTCAGAAGTTCCTGTATCTCGCGGAAGAAGAGGTCGGGGAAGAAAAAATTTTGTTCCTGCACCTTATCATATTGATTTGGTTAGACAAATAAAAGATAAAACTCCCTGTTTCTTTTTTGTGTTTTCAAGAAAAACTTGTGAGGATAATGCAAGAGATTTATTTAAGAAAAATGTGTTTAAATTTAATCCTGAAATTAGTTCTTATATAAGAGAAAAATTAAAAGATGCGCCAAAAGAAATAAATAATCTTAAGTCGACAAAACTTTTGAGGCAGGTTCTTCCTAATGGAATTGGATTTCATCATGCAGGTCTATTACCAATAGCTAAAGAGCTTGTAGAAGAATTATTTTCTAAAGGATTGCTTAAGGTTCTCTATACAACTGAAACATTTGCTGTTGGTATAAATATGCCTGCAAAGACAGTTTGTTTTAACTCAATAAGAAAATTCGATGGTATAAATTTCAGATTTATCAATTCAAAAGAATTTTTCCAGATTGCAGGAAGAGCTGGTAGACGAGGAATTGACAAAGAGGGATTTGTTTATGTTATGCTTGACAGAAGAGACTTTGATTATGAATATTTAAGTAGAATAACTTTCAAAGACGTTGACCCAATTAAATCCCAATTTAAACTTTCTATTAACACTGTTCTTAATTTAATAAAAATGCATAATCAGGAAGAAATTAATAAAATTTTGTGCAAAAACTTTTATACATATCAAAAGTATGGTAAACGTATTAACAATTTAAAAAGATTGGTTATATTTAGGAATTTTAATAATATTAAAAAGAAATTATTAAAATTAAATTATGTTAATCAAACTAGTGTTCTTACAGAAAAAGGAACTTTTTCGTCTAAGATTTATGCAAATGAAATTAATTTTGGAGAAATTTTTTCAACAGATTTTTATAAGAATTTAAATGAGTATCAAGTTTTAATGTTGATTGCTGCACTATGCTATGAGGCTCGACAAAAAACAAGGTTTTTTGAAAAATTTCTAACTGATGATCTTAGAAGTCTTAAAAAATTATTAAAGACAAATGATTATCTCTATAGAGAAAAAAGATTCAAAGAATTTAATAAATTAACTGCCCTAGTTTATCCAATATATAACGGCAAAACTATTTTTGATGTTCTCGATAAGACAAATTTATTAGAGGGTGATGTTATCCGATTTTTTAGGCAGATAATGGATCGGCTTGGCCAGATAAAAAAAGCTACTAAAGACGATGTTTTGGTTGCAATGTTGAACACTTGTCAAGATATTATTTCTAGATCAATGAAAGATATTGATGCAATCTAAATTATTGTCTTTCGCTGAATTCAGATGAATTTGATTGTGCTGTTTGTCTGTAAGGCACATCCCCAACAACGCACTAGCTTATAAAATTCTAATCAGCTCACTTTAAGACAATAATTTAATTCTTAAATCCACAATACTTATAAATATCTATTCTAAATATTAGGTTATCTGAATTAGGGAGGTAGGAAAATGAAATTAACATTCCATGGTGGTGCCAGAGAAGTTGGCAGAAGTTGTATTGAAATAATAACAGATCATGGTGATCAGTATATTCTTGATGCAGGAATAAAATTCAAAAATCATGGTTATGATTATCCAAAAATTATTGATAATCTTAAGGGTTTAGATGGATTATTTCTTAGTCATGCTCATCTTGATCATTCTGGTGCATTACCATTACTTTTTCATAAGAAATTGTTGCCTCCTATTTTTGCAACTCAACCAACCATAGCAATAACAAAAATTCTTCTTAAAGATTCATACAAAATTGCGAGGATAAAACATCTTCATCCTGCGTATGAGCGGGCTGATGTTAAGCGATCTATTAAGAGGGCAAGAATTGTTAAATTTGATAAAGAATATGATTTTAGAAAAATAAAATTTAAATTTCTGAATGCAGGACATATTCCTGGAAGTTCATCTGTTTATATTGAATCAGATAATAAAAAAATTCTTTATACTGGGGATATTAATTCAAGACCAACAAATCTTATGACTCCTTTAAATCATAAAGAACTTGCAGGCAAACTTGATGTTTTAATAGTTGAGAGTACCTATGGTTATAGAGGACTTCCAAAAACTCCAATGATTGGTAAAGAATTAATTAATGATATAAAAACAACAATCAATAATGGTGGAAGTGTTATAATCCCAACTTTTGCACTTGGAAGAGCCCAAGAACTTTTAATTATGTTAAATGAGTTGTATAAAGATAAGAGCTTCAGAGCCCCTCTATATTTTGATGGTATGTGTAATAAAATTACAAGAAAGATTCTTACTGGATCAGGAAAATATATTCGAAACCAGAAAATATTGAGTAAAATGTTTTTTATTAAAAGTAAATTTGTTCTTTCACAAAATGATAGAAACAGAATTGCGAAAAGTAATACTCCAAAAATAATTTTAACAACTTCTGGGATGGTTCAAGGAGGACCTGTTCTTCATTATATAAAGCATATGTGGCACAATCCTAAAAACGCAATTTTTTTAGTGGGTTATCAGTGTAAGCATACTAATGGAAGATTGCTTTTAGAGCAAAATTCTGTATACATCAAAGGTTGGAAGACTGAAGTGAAATGTAAGGTTAAACAATTTTCTTTTTCAGGGCATTTAGGAAGAGATGAAATTTTCAAATACATTAAATTAATGAAACCAAAAACTTTGATTGTTCAACATGGAGATATTGAAGCAGTTGATGCTGTATGTAAATGGGCAAAAGTTAATCTTCCTAAAACAACAAAGATTTACGGTCCAGAAGTTGGTGACACAATAGAAATATAATTAGCTCTTCTTTGTATTTATTATTTTTTTTGTACTTACAAGATTATTTTCTGTGAACATTAAATTGCAACTTTCACAATGAAATCCCATATTTCTATTGCCCTTTATATTAGAATTGCATATAGGACATCCTGATTCTAAATTAAAAATTCTTTCAGGTTCAGAGAAATTTTCTTCATATGCAAGAACGTTTTTATTGGAGTTTATCTCTTCAGCATACTTATATAATGGATTATCTAGCCTCATAGGTATATTTTGGCTCTTATCATTAATAAAGCTTTTTATAAAAGCATTTGCTACCTTTCGCTGAGTTCAAATTATTATTTGATTGTGTTGTCGGTCCGTAGTGCGTGAGCATGCACAAACAGAGTTTGGCATATTGAGAATCAAAAATTCTCACTATACAGGAAATTTTTAATTTCCCGTAGACGCACCCCTCGACAACGCACTTAATCTGATTACTTAATCAGCTCATCTTAAGGTAGCTATAAAATCTAAAGCACAAAGTATATAAATAAGTCTTTGTTCGTTCTGATAATAAATATAAATTTATGAGGGATATAAAATGGCTCTAATTGGATTTAATTTTACAAAAATAAATGTTGAGAAGAAAAAACCAATAAAAGGTGGAATCAAAATTATTAATAATATTAATTTTACTGATATTAAAGAAGCAAAGGTGAATTTTATTGACAAAAAAACTGCCCTAAATGTAGAGTTTGTTTTTACGTGCAAATTCGAACCAGGATTTGGTTTAATAGAATTAAAAGGTAATGCAATCGAGCTTTTAGAAGATGCGGCAACAAAAGAGGCTCTTGCCAAATGGAAGAAAGATAAAAAGCTTCCTTCAGCAATTGCTCAAAAAATACTTAATTCTTTGTTAAATAAGTGTTATGTTGAATCTTTAATTTTGAGTAATTCAATGAATTTACCTTCACCAGTACCTTTACCAAAAATAAAGACAGCTGTTAGAAAAGCTAAACCCAAGAAATAATTGCCTTAGGGATTATGTGATTTTCTTTTTTCTTTATATTATTACTTTATAAATAAAAATAGTTAGATTAATAAATGCTCAAGTTAGAATTCATAAAATGGAACACAAAAGAACAAGTAAAGAAGAAACTGCAATTGTTTTGGATTTTTTGCCAAATGGTTACCCTTTTGATAAAACTCCTTTACACAGAAGAACTTCAATAGCTCAAGCTATGGGGACTTCTAAGTTTACACTGCTTGAATTAGTTCCAAGAAAAGGGATTTTTTTGCAACCCCTAGCTGAAGTTTATATTGGTGAAGGAAAAAGAGATAATATTCATCATATTAATGGAAGAATAAATCTTGATAGGTTAACCCAGACTGCAAGACAAGAATTAACAACTATTGTTAAAAATCTTATACATAAAAATGAACCTAGATTTGTAGAATTTTTTAATAAAGCTCAACCTCTAAGTATTAGAATGCACTCTCTTGAATTGTTGCCTAGTGTTGGTAAAAAACACGTTAGAGAGTTACTTGATGAAAGAAGAGTTGAAGATTTTAAGAATTTTGTAGACATAAAGAAAAGAGTAAACTTAATGCCTGATCCTGAAGCAGTGGTTTTCAAGAGAATAATGCTTGAGTTAGAAGGTAATGAAAAACACAAAGTTTTCTTAGAGTAAACTTTTAATATTTGGAATAATAAAGATGCTCAATAACAAATGTTATTGGCATCGAAAAGCGGAAATAAAAAAATTAATTAATGCTTGTGCCCACAACCAGCGCAATTTCCATCACAATCTTTTTCTGGAGAATCTTCCTTTTTTTCTTCTGACTTTTTCTCAGGTGCAACTTGTGGTGTGGGTGGCATAAACTTTTTCTTGTCTTCATCTGTTGCAGTATGAAAGTCAACTACTTCTATCTCAAAGATAAGAGTTTTTCCTGCAAGTGGATGATTTAGATCAAGATGGATTTTGTCTTCTGCAATTTTAGTTACTTTTGCAGGCATCATTTGACCAGGTGCGTGTGGATGTTGAAGTCCAATAACTACGCCTTCTTTTAATTGATCAACTTTATCTCCAAAAGCTTCTTTTGGAACTTCCTGAACTAGTGCAGGATTAGGGTCACCATATCCTTCTGCTGGTTTGATTGTAAATGTTTTCTTTTCTGCTTTAGCCATTCCTATGATTGCTTCATCAAATCCTTTAACAACCATTTTTTCTCCTGCGATGAATTCTAAGGGTTTATCTTTGCTTTGATCAAAGATTTCGCCTGATTCAAATTTTCCGACATAGTTTACTTGAACTAAGTCTCCTTTTTTTACGTTTGCCATCATAATTACCTCTGTTAATATTATGCTTAGAAATCCTATTCTATTTAAAAATCTATCCTACATAGTTCATATCGTTCTTTTTCACTGTTTGAATTGCAGTATTGCTTCTGTCAATGATTTTCTTCAGTTTTGTTTCGAAAACTTCTGCTTGTCTAAGTAGTGGCTTATAATCAACATTAAGTTTCAAGTATTTATCAAGAATTTCAATTACTTTTGCTGATGCTTTGCTATCAGGTAGTTTTGAAGTTGTGCTTGCAAATATTGCATTAATATTTTTTATTCTTAGCATTAAACCTGCAATAATACCTAAAACAATACTCTCTTTTAGAGGTTTTAATCCAAAATCAGAAAGTTTGTGATTACCAACATAGTAAAACTCAATATTTTTTTGTTTTGGTGGTGCAGCAACTCCTTCAAGATTAATAACTTCTTTTGCTTTTATCTCTTTAACTAACTTTGCTATGCAGTCTGCTATTTTCCATTCAATTCCCTTTGTAGAAATCATCACATGGATAATTACAATGTTGTGTTTCTTATTATAATAAATTGCCATTGGTTTGACAATTTTGCCTTGATGAATCGCAAGTGTTGGCGGAACCTCTTCATAATTGAAAACTCCAACTTCTACTGCATTCAGATGCTCTATTAAGAATTCAGTTGTTATTGTTCCTATTAACCCAAATCCTGGGAATCCACAAATAATTGTTGCGTTTGGTTTAATCTTTGTAAATAGATTTATATGCATTACTACACCCCTATAACTGCTTTTTACATTGTGCTAATTTTTAAATGTTATGGTTTGTTGTTTTATTAAGGACTAACTTTTTAAACATTAATATATAATAGTTTTCTTATAGGTGAATATTATGACTCTAGATGAGAAATATGAATTAATAACCAAAAATCTGCAAGAAGTTATAGGTGAAGATAAATTAAAATTAATCCTAAAAAAAAAAGATCTGAAAGTATATTGGGGAACTGCTCCAACTGGTAAACCTCATCTTGGATATTTTGTACCAATGTTTAAGATTGCAGATTTTCTTAAGGCAGGATGTGAAGTCATAATATTATTTGCAAATCTTCATGCTTATCTTGATAATATGAAATCTAGTTGGGAGTTATTAGGGAAAAGAACTGAGTATTATGAATTTATAATAAAAGAAATGTTAAAATCAGTTGGGGTTCCACTTACGAAATTAAAATTTATTACAGGAACTGATTTCCAGACCAAACAAGAATATACTCTTGACATGTATAAGATATCTGCTCTTGCATCAACAAGAGATACAAAAAGAGCAGGTGCAGATGTTGTTAAACAAATTGAAACTCCAAAAATGTCAGGGCTTCTCTATCCAATCTTACAAGCTTTGGATGAACAATATTTAGGTGTTGATGCTCAATTTGGGGGGGTTGACCAAAGAAAAATATTTATGTTTGCTCGGGAGTTTTTACCAAAAGTAGGTTATGAAAAAAGAATTCATTTGATGAATCCTCTTGTTCCAGGTCTTGGAGAATCAGGCAAAATGTCTTCTTCAGAACTTAATTCAAAAATAGATTTTGATGATTCTGATAAAGTAATTAGAAAAAAAATAAATAAAGCTTTTTCAGTTGATGGGCAAGTAGAAGGAAATGGTCTTCTTGCAATTCTAAAATATGTTATTTTCATAAAACTTGAATATGAAGGTAGAGAGTTTGTTATAGATAGACCAGAAAAATATGGTGGAAAAATAACTTTCAAAACCTATGAAGAAGTTGAGAAAGCTTTTGCATCAAAAAAACTTGCATCTGTTGATTTGAAACAAGGTCTTGCAGAAGAAATAATAAAATTCTTAGCACCTATAAGAAAGAAACTTGAAGAGAATAAGGATTTGTATAAGAATGCTTATAAAGAGTAAAATATACAAAAAAGCACAAGCTTTTAAATTAAAAAGCATTCTCCTTTGTATGTTAGATACAGATTGCTTTGGGAAAATATGGATGGCTTCTAGCCCTTTAACTGGTAATTTTTCAACAATAAAACAAGCAATTGATATTGGTGTTGATTCTATTGTTCTTAAAACTACAACAACAATTCCTCTAAACGAAAACAGAAATGGAA
>CAYZNE010000041.1:0-9160 GCA_964478955.1 uncultured Methanosarcinales archaeon | reverse complement strand
AAATTATTTTATGAAGAAAAAATCTCTGAGAAGTTATTCAATGCAGTAATTAATGTAGACGCAATAAATATCGCCGACAGTTCTTTGATTGCAGGTCAAGTTACAGGTGGTGAAACAAGTAAAAAATCAAACACATTAACATTACTTATTGTTGCAGTTTTAGTTTTAATAGTTATAAATGTCTTCTGGTTTACTGTGATTAAGAAAATTCAGAAGAAGATTAAAAAGTAAAGATTATATACTACTTAAGGTGAGCTGATTGATAAATTATATTGAGTGCGTTGTAGGGGGATGCTCCCTGTGGGACTGCAGCACAATTGTAGTTTATATTGGATCAGCGAGAGGCAGTTAGTAAAAAGTAAAGATTATAAATACAATAAGATTATGGAGATAAAATGGCAATACTATTAGATGAAGAAAGTAAAGAATATTATATTAAAGCAGGGCAGATTGCAGGGAGAGCACTGAATTATGGTGCAAAACTTGCAAAACCTGGAATGTCTGTGCGTGCATTACTAAATAAAATTGAAGAAAAGATAATTTCATTAGGTGCAGGGTTAGCATTTCCTGCGCAAGCTTCACTCAACACATTTGCTGCACACGTCTGTCCAACTGAAGATGATGATATAATATTGAAGGAAGGCGATGTTATAAAGATTGACGTGGGTGCAGAATATGAAGGGTTTATTGGTGATACTGCAAGAACAGTTTATCTTGGTAATGACCCTGAAATAATTAAACTTGTTGATGCTTCTAAAAAAGCTCTAGAGGAAGCAATAAAAATTCTTAAACCGGGTTGTAGAGTCGGAGATATTGGTAAAAAGATTCAAGAGACAATAAATTCTTTTGGTTTTAATCCAATAAAAAATCTTTCAGGTCATGGTCTTGGTGTTTATGAATTTCATGATGTGCCGACAATACCTAATTTTGATAATGGTGACAACTCGGTTTTAGAAGAAAATGAGATGATTGCAATAGAACCCTTTGCAACTAATGGTGTTGGTCTTGTTAAGAGTTCTGGTGAAGCAACTGTTTTTAACAAGTTTGATAACAAGGGAACAAGAAATCCTTTTGCAAGGGAAGCATTGAAGTTTATTAATGAATTAGAAGAGTTACCATTTTCACAATCATTTCTTGAAAAGAAAATTGGTAAACCTAAAACAAGAGTTGCACTTAATGAGTTGAAAAAATTAGAAATTATTCAAGAGCATGCCCCTTTAGAAGAAAGATCTGGGGGAATTGTTTCACAACATGAACACAGTTTCTTAATTGGTGAACAAACTATAATAACAACAATGGTTGATGATGATGAATAATCTTGAAAAATTAAAAGAACTTGAATATATAAAAACTCCAAACTCAAATCTTGAGCAATACTTTACCCAGCCAGAAGTTGCTCTGAAATTCTTAAGCAAATTTGATCTAAAAGATAAAGTAATTGCAGATCTTGGTTGTGGTAATGGCATTCTTGGTTTAATTGCACTCTTAGTGGGTGCAAAAAAAGTTTATTTTTTTGATATTGATAAGGATGCATTAACTATTGCAGAAAGAAATTATAATAAATTAAATTCAAACTCTGAATTAGGTAATGCTTTATTTTCAAATAAAGATATTTCTTTAATAAAAAAGTCAGAATTCTTGGATATTGATGTTTGTGTATTAAACCCTCCCTTTGGAACAACTGATGTTAACAAAAAGTTAGATGTTGTTTTTCTAAAAAAAGCAATAAAGCTTTCAAATAAATTTATTTCAATGCACAAAACTGCATCTAAAAGTTTTATTGAACAAACGATTCAAGATGAAGGGTTTCAAATAATTTACAATGAGGATTTTTTATTTTCAATTCCTAAAACCTATTCCCATCATACGCAAGGAGTTGTAGATGTAGAAGTAACTCTTTTTATTGCAGAAAAACAATAATCTTTAAAAACAATCAAATATAGGTTTGTATTATGTTATTCAAAAACAAAAAAGCAATATCCCCATTAGTAGCCACAATTCTTTTAGTTGCTTTTGCTGTATCAATTGGTGCATTGATTATGAATTGGACTTCTTCATCAGGTTCACCTAATTTGAATTTGCCTGTTAGTTGCTCAGCAGTTAAGTTAAAGGTTTTAAGTTCTTGTGTTGATGATACTGAAACCGTGCTTTCTTTCCAAAATAATGGCCCTATTGATATTAATTCCATATTATTAAAAGATAATTCTGGATCAATGATTAATTATAGAATCCCTTCTAGTCTAATAATACGTTCTGAAGGACAGATATTAAGAATTTCTAAGCAAGATTTTAATTCTACTGATTTTGAGGTAATTCCAATAGTTGTTTCTGGTGTTGATGAGATGGTTTGTACAAGTAAAAAGGCTGATTCTTTGACTCTAGTTAACTGTTAATTAATTCTTATAAATACCTTTGCCAGTACATTAAATTTTTAAATAACTCTTACTTACCCATATTATATGATTCCTGTAAACACAATAAGAAAAAATGAATTATTATCAAATATCAATGCCTATTCTAAGAAATTAACTGAAGGATTATATGTTGTTCCTGCTGATACAATTTATGGTTTATCTTGTAATGCTATGAGTGGTCGGGCTGTTAGAAAACTTAGAAGAGTTAAAAAATCTAAACAACCGTTTAGCGTGATTGTTCCATCAAAAAGTTGGATTTTAAACAATTGTGTTATTGATAAAAAAGCAAGAGAATGGATTAATAAACTTCCAGGACCTTACACCTTAATATTAAAATTAAAAAACAAAAAAGCTATTACAAGTTCTGTCTATAACAAAAAAGATAATTCTATTGGTGTAAGACTTCCTAATCATTGGTTTACAGATGTTGTTAGAAAATTAAAATTCCCCGTTGTAACAACAAGTGCAAATATTTCAGGAGGTAATTTAGTTATTTCTCCAGATGATCTTGATCCAAGAGTAAGAAGAAATGTTGATTTAATTGTTTCTGTTGGAGTTAAAAAAGCTCGACCATCCACATTAATTCATCTTATTGATAATGAAAGAATAATTAAGAGGTAAAATATGAGGGTCTTAGCGTCAGGAGATATTCATGGTGATATAAAAAGAATTGAAGAGCTTGCAGCTCAAGCAGAAAGAGAAAATGTTGATTTAGTTATTTTAACTGGAGATATAACTAATTTTAATATGTCTACTGATAATCTTATTGGTCCTTTTAAGAAAGTAAATAAGAAAGTTTTGCTTATTCCTGGTAATCATGAACCTGTTGCAACTGCAGATTTTCTTGCAGAATTATATGGTATAAAAAATATTCATGGTTATTCTGTTAGATATAAAGACATAGGTATTTTTGGTGCAGGTGGTTGCACTGAAGTAGGCCCAAGCCCAATGCTTGGTGAAAAAGAAATGTTTGATCTTCTTCAGCAAGGTTTTGAAAAAATTGCCTACTTAAAAAAGAAAATAATGATTACTCACGAGCACCCAGCTGGTTCTACCATTGAAAAGTTTACTAATTTTTTTGAAGGTTCAGCTGCTGTAAAAAAAGCAATTGACACTTTTCACCCAGATATTCTTTTGTGTAGTCATGTGCATGAAGCAGAAGGATTAGAAGAAATGATTGGCACAACAAAGGTTATTTCTGTTGGCAAAAGAGGCAAAATACTTGATATTTAAGTATTCCCTATTGCCTTAAAGTGAACTGATTCTTTTCGCATATTCGGTGCGTTGCAGGGGGTTGCACCCCCGGATCTGCAGCATTATCGTGGTCATATTGATTTAGTGAAAGGCAATTAAGCACAATAAACGATAACTCTTATAAAAAGTAATTTCTAAATAGTTATATGTTACCTTTAATTGTATGGATAATAATATTTGTAATAAGTATGTTTGTTTTAATAAAATCTGCAGATTTCTTTACTGACTCTGCAGAAAAGATAGGTATTCATTTTGGGATTCCTGCATTTATTGTTGGTGTTACAATTGTTTCTATTGGAACTTCACTACCTGAATTAATAACTTCTATAATTTCTATTTTTCGGGGTGCATCTGAAATAGTTATAGGTACTATTGTTGGTTCAAATATAGCAAATATTTTTCTTGTTTTAGGTGTTGCAGCAATTGTTGGACAAAGGTTGAGAATAACTTATGAAATTATAAAAATAGATATTCCTATTTTGGTTGCATCTGCTTTTTTATTAGCTGTTTGTATATGGGATGGGGCTTTCACATTTATTGAAGCATTATTATGTATTATAGGGTTTATTGCATATATTCTTTATACAATTAATATTGAGAAAAGGCACAAAGATAAAGAAATAAAAAAAGAGATGAAAAAGGCTCTTAAAAAAAAGAAACTCAGCATAGAGACATGGATAATTCTTGTTTTAAGTGCAGTATTTATATATTTTGGATCAAGGTTTACAGTTGAGTCTGTTATTAGTATAGCTAAATTGCTGAATGTTGGTGCAGAAATAATTGCCGTGAGTGCTGTTGCACTTGGAACATCTCTTCCAGAATTAGTAGTTAGTGTAACTGCAGCTCTGAAAGGAAAACCTGAAATGGCAATAGGAAATATTCTTGGCTCAAACATATTTAATGCTCTTGCAGTTTTAGGAATTGCCGGATTGTTCGGAAGTTTAATTATTCCAGCAGGAATAATAACATTTGCATTGCCAATGATGTTGATTGCAACATTATTATTTGTTTTTATGACTTTAGGAAAAGAAGTTTCAAAATGGGAAGGTTTGTTTTTAATAATATTTTACATATTCTTCATAGGTAAGTTATTTGGTTTGTTTTAATTTTTCCATGCATCAGAATAAATTGGTGGTGCAAATAGGCAAGGTTTCCTAATCATTGCTATTCTTATATCTTCAATAAGTCCTTGACAAGAATATTTTCCTGCAAGTGAAACTAGCTCACCAAGTATATTAGTTAAATTTTTATTTGGGTTTATTTCTAAAAGATCTCTACAGCCATTATTAACTTTTATTGCTAAATTTAAATCTTTGAATCTGAAAGTTATTTTTTTTAGGGGTGGAAGATCAAAAAGTTTTTCCTCAGTAAATTCTATTCCATAATCAGAGATATTTGTTTTATAATTTCTTAACAACTTTATTAAAGAAAGTTCTGGGATATTTTCAGATGTAGAAATATTATTTATTATTATATTTCTTTCTTTTGCAAGTTTAGACTTTATTAATTCAAAATGTTTTCTAGAATGAAAAATGTATAGCCTTTGGTCTATTTCCTCACCTCTTAGTTCAGGCTTTAAGTAAACTAAGAAATATTTTTGCATAATTAACCACTATTTATTCTTCTGTTTCTCTCCGAATAACTTTTACATCATCAATCTTTATTGTAATTGGAATAGGAACAGCTGCTTCAAGAAGTTCTACTACAATATCTCCTTTAATCTTATCGATTCTTGTAATCTTACACTTTTCTCTCTTGAATGGTCCTGAAATTATTTCAGCAATATCATTCTTTTGAATGTTAACTTCTTTTTTAACCTGTGCAATCATGTGTTCTATTTCTTGATAAGAAATTTCTTTAGGAAGTATTCCTCTTGCATAGGGAACTCCAAATGCAGCTTGTTCTGCATCTGAGATACTTGCTGCTTCTACAAAGATATACCCCCTCATTCCATGAGGTTTTATGATTGAATAAACTTCAAGTTTTTTCTTTTTAGCATTACTAGTAACAAATTCCATAACTTGTTCTTCTCTATTTGCAGTAGTTCTTAATGCATAAATTTTAGTATCTTCATTTATTTCCACAACTGGTTTTTCTTCTTTTTTCTCCTCGCTTTCTTTAGCGATTTCATAAGGAGTTTTTAATTTTTCTTCATCCATTTTAATCACATTACGGGGTTATATAAATCCTTTACTAATAAGATTTATTATAAAACCAAGAAGTCCTATTGCCAATATACCAATTCCAGTCACCTTAACAATTGCATTATATTCTTCTTTAGTTGGTTTCTTAGTTATTGTCCATACTCTTTTGCATTCTTTAATAAATTCTTTAAGTGCCATATTAACCTCTTTTATGTTTAGTCATTAAACAAATTCAATTCCTAAATCCTCATCATAACTTTTTTTATTGATTGTAACACTGTGACCGGTTATTTGGCTACTTTGAACGCCTGTAATAATTAACATAACTTTCATTATACCTTCAAGGTCTTCATCAATTTGTGCTCCCCAAATAATTCTTGCATCTTCATCAAGTTGAGCAGATATTCTTTCAACAACTTGCTTTGCTTCTGCAAGAGTCATATCTTGCCCTCCAGAAACATTAATTAATGCGCCTGTTGCACCCGAGATATCTACATCAAGTAATGGGTTGCTTATTGCCTTATCTACTGCTTCTTCAGCTTTATTGTTTGTGTCAGATTCACCAACACCAATAAGTGCAACTCCTCCGTCACCCATAACTGCTTTAATATCTGCAAAGTCTAAGTTTACAAGACCTGCTCTTGTTACCATTTCTGCAATTCCTTTAACTGCATTAGTCAGAATTTCATCTGCAACCTTAAATGCAGTTTTTAATGGTAAATCTGGAGCTAATTCTAGTAATTTATCATTTGGAATAACTATTAATGTATCAACATGTTTTTCTAGTTTGCTCAGACCCATAACTGCATTTTCATATCTTCTATGACTCTCCATTGCAAATGGCATTGTAACAACACCGACTGTTAATGCTCCTGTTTTTTGAGCAATTTCTGCTATTATTGGGGCTGCACCAGTTCCTGTTCCTCCTCCAAGACCACATGTAATAAAAACCATGTCTGCACCTTGAATAGAAGTTCTTAGGTCATGTTCTGACTCACGTGCAGCTTCTTCACCAATCTTTGGCATTGATCCTGCACCAAGACCCTTTGTTAGGTCTTTACCAATAAGAATTTTCTTATCTGCGCTTGTGTAAAGTAAGTCTTGTGCATCTGTGTTTATTGCAACAGTTTCTGCACCGACAATTCCCACTTCATTAATTCTATTGATTGTGTTATTTCCTGCACCGCCAGGCCCAATTACCTTGATTTTTGCATTTTGTTGACTTAGTAATTCTTCTAATTCAGGATCTAAATTGTTAATTTTTCTTTCTTGTATGATATTTGTATTATTTATTGCACTATTTATGATTGAATCCATATAAAACCCTCCAAGTATTAATTATAACCTGTTTATTGTTAAACCTCTTTATATAATTTTCTTTTAGCTTATAAGTTAATTCAAGAGTATGTCGTTGCCATTGTGAATGCCATTTGCGTATAGCACACAATGGCATCGTCCGAAAGGGATGCCAAGAATTCCTGCGGAATTGTTGAGCATTGGCACGATGTAGCAGAACAGGCTTCCTTACAAAGTGAGGGGTTCTGTTCTGTGAAATAGTAGTCTTGAATTTATAAGCTGATATTGGCCTCTATTCCAACGATTTCTTTGATTTTATCTGCAAAAACCTTCTTAATTTCATCATTTAAGCTTTCTTTAGGAACATTTGCAGGGAGTTTAAACTTAACTTCTGCTTTGTTCTCTTTAATTTCAACTTCTGATTCAATATTAAAGAAAGATTTTGTTAGTAATTTAACTTTTGTAGCATTATCTTCAATTATTTTAAGTATTTTAACTTCATAAATTAGATCTTTGCTTGAAAATGGGTGGTTAAAGTCAACTACAACTCTTCCACCTGAAACACTTCTAATGATTCCCATTGAATCATCAATGTTAACTGCCATTCCAACCATGGGATTGACCTTTTGTTTCTTAAATTCATTAGCAGATACTAAACTTATTAGTTTTGCATCTTTTTTACCAAAGCCTTCTTCTGCTGAAACTTCAATTTTAAATTCTTCATCAAGTTTTTTACCGATTAATGCTTTATCTAATCCTTTGATAACTTGGCCGTGGCCAACACATAAGATTAATGGAACGAATTTTGCCTCAGATCCCTCTTCAAAAAGATTATTTTCTTTTGCAACAGTAATTTTTGTTGTGTCAAAAACTTCATTGCCATCAGCAAATCTTCCTGTGTAGTCAATTTCTATAAAATCATTAGTTTTTATCATATTACACCTTTTTAGCTTAATTAGTTTATCTATTATTGCTACCTTTCGCTGAGTTTATGTGATATTCCAGGGTGCTGTTGTCCCGCGGGGAGCATCCCCCAACAACGCACTCGAGTTGTTTATTTAATCAGCTCACCCTGTGCCAGCAATAATATTATTACTTTAAACTTCTCAGTAGTTCCCTTTGAGTTTTTCGAGAAGTCTACACTATGGAATGCTGAAATCATTTATAAAGCTTTTCACTGACACTTGAAACATAATAGAAAAGTATATATAAAGGTAGATTGTGTATATTATTATAACATTTATTATTTAAAATTACAACACTAAATACAAAGGTGATAATTATGGCTGAAAAGAAAGAAAAACCGTTCTCATTTACTAATTTACATGGTAGTTATACTGCTCACGGTAACTTAAAAATACCTAAGGTTGCCAAGGAGTTTACCAAATATAAGGAAAGTGATCATCCAGAGGAGTTAGCTTCAGCTGTAAGAGATGTTTTAGGTGTTGGGCATGCTGATTTTACAAAGCATATGAGGGCAAGTAAATATAATGATAACCAACTTGTTAGAACTGCAAATGAGGAAGTAAAAAAAGGTATTGCTAAATCCATAATTGCTAAGCTTAAGATTGTCGATTATGATTCTTTAAAACACATTACAGGATTAGATATTTCTAAGTTAGATGCTATTCAGTCTGGTAAAGAAAAATTATCTAGTGATACTATAGAGGATTTAATTAGACACTATGATGAGTTTGCAGGAACAAATTATAATCAATTAATAACTGGGCTTCAAGGTAAAAAACTAAAGACACTCTACGCAAATCTAAAGCATATGGAAGATCAACAGGAACAATCTCTTGGTAGTCATTTGGAGGATAAATTAGAAGATCATATTTATTCTGGTATAAACCAAACACATTTTAGAACTTATCACGTTGCTGAAGCAAAAAAGAAAGGTCTTATTGTAGATGAACTTCATTTTTCAGGGAAAACCAAAAAGCTTCAGAGAGAACATCATTACTTGTTAGCCACTGGACAATTGCCTCCTAAAAAGAGTTATTCTGATCATTCTTGGAAGACTGCTAATAAATAATAATTTATTTTATTTTT
>CAYZNE010000040.1:0-9209 GCA_964478955.1 uncultured Methanosarcinales archaeon | reverse complement strand
TAGAAGTTGCAGAGAAAAAGATTCAAAAGAAAGTTGGCGCAACTAAGAAAAGACCTGCTAAAAAGAAGAAAAGAAGATAATTCTTTTTTATTATTTTTTTATTCCTATTATCAAACTTCTACCAGAAACAGTTTTCTTAACTCTAATTTTTTCAAATCCTGCTTCTTCTAAAAAATCTTTCATTTCATAGTAATAGTAATATCTACCTTTGGTAAACATTAATAAGGTAAGATTATTATGCATTAGACTTAAATTATTCTTATTAAACCGCAGATGACCATCATGAATAATGATCTTGCCATTCTGAGGAAGATTCTTATAACTATGCCTAAATAATCTTTTTACATCCTTAACATCCCAATCATGAATAACGTTTGAATAAAAATGAATATCATACTTTTTTTGTGAATTAAACTTAAACATGTCCCCTTCAATAACATTTATTCTCTTGTCAAATTTTCTTTTCTTTAGAATTAGCCTAGTATTTTTTGCGACAGAAGGGATTTCTAAAATATCAACCTTTAATTTCTTAAATTTCTCAGCCAAGAAACAAGAATAAATCCCCGAACTACCACCAATATCCAATAAATGGTTGTTTTTTGATAATCCAACTTTATTTACCAGTTTACTAGCAAGAAATATCCCTCTTTTATCCATTCCTGCAGTAAATGTCCTAGCCATTAATTTATTATTTGTAATACTATTTACAAAGTCACCAGTATTTTTCATATAATCAGTAGGTTTACCAGTTTTTAATACTTTGAAGATAAGTTCAAAAGTTATATTTTCAGGATAACAAAAAGTTCTAAGATTAATTATATCAATCATATTCTTTTCAGATCCCTTTAGAAAATATTCTTTAGCATAACTTGTTATATAATACTTTTCTTTTTTATAAATTAAAAGATTTAAAGTTGTAAACAAAGGCAATAAAACATTCAAGCTTCTTTTGGGCATACTAAACCTCTTTAATATTTGATCAAAAGACATACCCTTTAAATTAAATTTATTAAAAAAATCATATTTAACTATTGCCACTTTAATAAAGAAAGAATCAAAACCCTCATTAAAAGATAGAGTTAAAACCTTGTCTATACTATTCTTAAATCTCAATTTTGTGAAACGCATACCTAAAATAATGATTATTAGAGTTTAAAAAGGTATTCGAAAGATATATCCAAAACCTATATAAATCATGGCAGTTTCTATAATATAAAATGGGATCTAAGCAATATGATAAATTTGCATTGGAATATAAAAAGCATGAAACTACAGTAATAAAAAAATACGCTACTGGCCCTACAATGTTTAAACATATTAGATCACTAAAAAAACAAAAAATTCTAGACCTTGCCTGTGGAGCAGGATACTTCACAAGAAAAATCAAACAAAAAGGGGCATCAATAGTTATTGGAATAGATATTTCTAAAGAATTGATTAAACTTGCAAGACAGCAAGAGAAAAAAGAAAAACTAGGAATAAAATATGAAATTATAGATATTAGCAAAATGCAAAAATTAGGCTCTTTTGATAAAATTGTGGCAGGTTATCTCCTTCATTATGCAAAAACAAAACAAGAATTACAAAATATATGTAATAACATTTCTAAGAACCTTAAAGAAAAAGGTAAATTTGTAACATCAATAGTAAATCCCTCCCCCAAAAATGGAATTCTAACTGTTAACTCAAAGTATGAAACAATACTTACAACAAAGCACCCTTTAGGCAATGGAAACTTAATAAATGTAAAGCTAACTAAGAACAACATTAACTTTGATTGCTATTATTGGGATAAAGGAACTTATAATACTGCTTTAAAACGAGCAGGATTTAAGAAGGTTATCTGGCACAAACCCTTCATCTCAAAAGATGGTCTTAAGAAATATGGTAAATCCTTCTGGAAAGATTATCTCGACAATCCCTGCATTGTCATAGCTGAATGTTTTAAATAATTATAAACTTGTAAAAAATGTTTGAAATATACAATAAATCATCAGAAGATATGAAGGAAATAGAATCTAAAAGTATTGATTTAATCATGACTAGCCCCCCCTATAATATGGGCCCAGATTATAAAACATTTAATGGAGATAGCTTTTTTGAAGAGTATCTAGAACTGCTAAACAAAGTTATAAAAGAATGTTTTAGAGTACAAACAGGGAAAGGCAAACTAATTGTTGAAATTGCGGATTCTATAAGAATTAAGGATAAATATATTCAACTAGCAGGATTATTCCAATCAATATGCATAAAAGTAGGTTATAAACTAATAAACAGACATATAAATTTTATAAATACAAAAGGAAATATTGAAGTTCCAGATCATAGTTTTGATGATAATTATTCAACTAAATTAAATGGACATTCTAATTGCCATCAGATTATAATTTTTAGTAAAGACAAGAATTCCAAAGTTGAACAGGGCAAAGTAATATATTCTACTTATCTTACAGAACCAGATCATCCTTGTCCATTTCCAAAAACACATTTTTTTATTTTAGATAAATATTTTGAGAAAGGCATGAGTGTATTAGACCCATTTATGGGAACAGCTAATCTAGGTGTAGAAGTTCTAAGAAGAGGCAGTAAATTCTATGGTTATGACATTGTTAAGAAATACTATGGTTTTGCAAAAAAGAAGCTAGAAAGAATTAATAATTAACCTAATTCTTTCCAAAACCTATATAAATCACGGCGGTTTCTATAATGTAAAATGATTAATAAAACAGCTTTAAGCATATGGACAGAGAAATACAGACCTAAGACTTTTTCTGAGATAAAAGGTCAAAAAGAGGCTGTAAAAAGAGTTAAAGCTTTTGTTGAGAAAAAGAATATGCCTCACTTAATGTTTGCAGGCCCAGCAGGTATTGGAAAAACAACTCTTGCATTAATTATTGCAAGACAATTGTTTGGTGAAAATTGGAGAGATAATACTCTAGAATTAAATGCTTCTGATGAGAGAGGTATTGATGTGGTTAGAGTAAAAGTTAAAGACTTTGCAAGAACAAGAGCCATTGGTAATGTTCCATTCAAAATTATCTATCTAGATGAGTGTGATGCCCTAACAAAAGAGGCGCAACAAGCTCTTAGAAGAACCATGGAAAATTACACTCAAACATGTCGTTTCATATTATCATGTAATTACTCTTCTAAACTTATTGATCCAATACAATCAAGGTGTGCAGTTTTTAGGTTCAAACTTTTACCAAAAGAAGAAATCAAAAAAATTGTTGACAAAATTGTTAAGGATGAAAAATTAAAAATAACAGATGCAGGATTTGAAGCACTCTATGAGGCAAGCAATGGTGATGTAAGAAGATTAGAAAACCTTATGCAGAGTTGTCATGCAATCTCTGACAAAATTGATGAAGATATTATTTTCAAAGTTGCAAGTGTTGCAAAACCAAAAGAGATAATTGAACTATTGGAAATGGCTGCACAGGGAAAATTCTTAGATGCTAAGAAACTACTTTTCAAAGTTATGCTTGAGTATGGACTTTCAGGAATAGATGTTATTAAGCAAATTCAGCAAAATGTCTGGAATATTGAATCTGTTAAA
Organism: uncultured Methanosarcinales archaeon; assembly: GCA_964478955.1. Lineage (GTDB taxonomy): Archaea > Nanobdellota > Nanobdellia > Woesearchaeales > CAYZNE01 > CAYZNE01. The sequence continues at coordinate 5,650 of CAYZNE010000040.1, read as the reverse complement.
GACAAAGAGAAATTAGAAATAATCAAACTTTGTGGAGATATCGAATTTAGATTAGTTGAAGGAAGTGATGAGTTCATTCAATTAGAAGCTCTCCTTGCAAAGATTGGTGCAGTTTGTGATTAAGCAAACAACAATCTTTAAAAACAAAACAATTTTCTAAGTAAAGATGAAGAAACCAAATTTTATATTAATTAATGGATTTGCATCAAACAAATACATAATCAAAGGATTTATAGAGTACCTTAATGAGTTCTTCAAGGTTTACTCATTTGATTTACCTGGTTTTAGAAAAGACCTTCCTGCACTAACAAATATATCCATAAAAAGCTATGTAAACTATATAGATGAAAAAATAAGCAATTTACAGCTGGATGATTATATCCTTGGAGGAGCTTCCATGGGTTTCCTAATTGCAAACAAAACCAAAGCAGCTAAGAACGCGAGAGCAATAGTTGCAATGGAACCATATCTTGATTGTGAAAAATTGAGAATGGATAAAAAACAAATTGCCATAACAAGAGTATTGATTAAAACTATAACATCATTAAAAGCACATCATCTGGCCTGGGAAAGTCAATTCTTTAGCGGTCTATTACAAAAAGAAGGTTATCCTAAAGCCATAGTCAGGAATATTCTTAAACACAATGATCCAAGAACTTTTTTTGAAACAATGGGTTTACTTTTAACCAATGATAGAAGAACAAAATTTCATAATAAACCATACATATTAATTATTAACAAAGATGATGAATTGTTGAATTCAGAAAAGTGTATAGATGAGTTTGAAAAGAAAACTAAAAAACTAATGATTATTTATGCAACAACTCCCCATACTCCTCCAAATGCAAAAGAAGCTTTTAAAAAACAGATCCCAACAAATGAAATGAAGAGAATAAACAGATTTATAGAGCATAGCTAAAATGCCAAATCCAACAACGCATCTTTCTCTAATGAAAGAATTAATTCAAGAAAAACCAACACTTTTCAAAGATATCAATATTAAGTATTTTCTTTCAGGAAGCGTATTCCCAGATATAGGATATTTTATTCCAAATAAGAAGAAACAATTCAGTATTTATCTACATAGAGGACTCAACTCTACAATTACATTTTCAAAGCATCTTCTAAAGGTTGCAAAAACTAACAAGGAAAAATCTTTTGCATTAGGATTTATGAGTCATGGAATTGTTGATAAAGAGGTTCATGAAAAATTAGAAAAATTAAAACTTTATGCAGTAGATCATATTACCGCAGAATATTTTTTAGATTCAGAATTCAATAAAGATCTATCATTTATATTTTGCAAAACATCAAATAGGATTATTAAACAAACATTGATTAAAGAGAAAAAAGAACATCTTAGTAAAATTGCAAGTTTTAATTGGTTTAATAGACTATATTATCAACTTAGCCAAATATTAATAAAAAGATTCGCATTAAACAGATATAATTCTAAAAAAAAATTAGTAAAAAATTTTATTACTGATTATTTAGTAAAAAAAGGTTTTAAAAAACCTCTTTTTGAATTTGAAAATGACATTAAAAAAATGATGAATCCCAACTATGCAATCAGAAAGAAAAGTATGAAGGTTCTACTAGCTGCATGCAACAAAGGAAAAAAAGAATTTGTAAAAATTATGAAGAAAAATATCTAATTCTTAGCATCATACTTCTTCAAAAGTTCTAACATTCCAGGGACATGCCCTGCACCAACTATCGTGAGTATTTTTTTATCTGGGTTCTTTAGAGTTATATTGTGTAAGTTTGTAGCCATAAACTTATTTCTATCATGTATCAAGATTTCGTACACAGAGGGATAAACATATCTCACTTTCTCCATCATCTGTAAAACCAGATCTTGGTTTGGTATTGTGTTGATATCAAAACTCTGCGATCCAATAAATAAAATTCTATTATAGATAAGATTTCTTATCTTATCATTTTTGAATATTTTAAAAAAGAGTTTTTTACCTAGAATTGCCAAAATCATACTCCACAATATATCTGAACCAAAATGTTTTTTGTCACTCTTAGAGATCTTGTGACTAATATTCCAGAGAGTTCTCTTAATTGGTTGATCAATTAATAATATTTTCGCGTTACTCTTTTTAGCCAGGTCTGACGCAGTCTTCATATCAACTCCTGGTTTATGACCTGTCTTTTTTGCAAAAGATCTCTGGACTAGACCACCAACAAAAGAAAAGAAAAATCCTCTAACACCAACTTGCCTAATCATTTTCGGATTAAAAGATTGTTTTTTATTCTGCATTAGGCCAGCATATCTCTGACTATCTAATTCTAAACAAACAATATCAGGATTAACCCCTTTGAAAGCTTTTTTTATCTCAGTAATAGATTGTTTAGCAATATGATTTGTTCCAAGTATTGAAATATTATTGTATGTATTCAACTTTGTTGAATAACCAAAAATATCATTATTTTTGCATTTCTTCATATTTCTTTAGGTCCTCTTCAACTTCTTTGTCAGATAATAGTACAATAGGATGGAGCATTAGAAAATCCTCATCTTTATCAAGGTTGCTAATTTCATTTGGTGATGCATAAGCTTTTATTTTTTCGTTTAGAGTTTTATATTCTTTTATGATTATAGGATCTTTATAACTATTAAATAATTTTATTAGAGGAAGTTCTTTTTTATCTCCGATAAAAGTTATTAAACAACCTCTTCTCATTAAGTTGAGTGCAGTTAATAACGACCTATTATTACCTAAGGGCACTAAGATTTTCTCTGAAGAACCCAAAGGAAGCCCTCCGAAACACCTAACTGTTTTAGTATAGATGAATGCAGTTTTATTGTGAATTTCCACACCTAAAACTACAGCAGGATTTTTAAAATCAACTTCAGTTTTATATTTCTCAAAAATCACTTCACCAACATCTCGACTTATTTCAGGAGATTTCAGAGGAAAAGATTTATCTAATCTATGGGTTTCAACTCTAAATGTTGCACTAGAAGATATTTTTGCAAACTCTTCAAGAGCTCTTTGCTTGATTACCCCAATATCTTTCTCAACTTTAATAGCCTTACTATAAGAAACCAAACCAAATATTGGTCTTAAATCAACATCTGCTTCAATTGCAAGAATTAATCTTCCTCTAATTTTTGTAATGCTTGATTCTGCACCATACCTCAACCTTACATACACAGCGATATTGCTAACAAGTTTGTTTTCAAAATGGCCTCTATTCTTACCCTTGAGTGCAATTTCTCCGTATCGAATTATGTAGTGATTCATAATACCAAGGATAACTGATGCATTTAAAATATTTATGAAAACACAGGTCAGACTCAGAGAAAACTTATAAACAAAATACCTGCTATTAATACTATGATAATTCCTGTAACACTACTATCTGAATACCAATATTGCCCTAGAAAAATATATTATTCTAAAGTATTGAAGATTAAAGTAGAACCAAATGCAGCACTTGTGAAAGGGAAAATTAGACATAAAATTGAAGAAGAGGCAAGTATAAGATTTGACTTTATTGTTACAAAAGTTTCTAGGGGGGATTTTGACTTTATATTTAACCTTTTCAGAGAAAATTATCTTGAATTAGTTAGAAGAACAATTCTTCATAATATTAAACTAATGCAAAAAATTAATCTGGATGTGCAAACAATAACAAATGAACTTATGGAAACTTTTACTGCACTGGCAAAACAGGTTGCAGAATCAATACATGAAATAGTTCTTGAACACAAAGTTTTAGGAAAAGATATTCTTCAACACATAAAAACTGAACAGACATCAGAAATGTTTATTGAATCAGAGAAGCTAATGCTGAGAGGAATTGTGGATGCAATTGAATTTACAGATGAAAATGTTGTTCCCATAGAATTAAAAACAGGATCAATGCCAAGACAAGGAGTTTGGCCATCACATAAACTACAAGTCGGATGCTACATGCTACTCTGCCAGGAGCATTATGAAGATAAAAAAATTGAATTAGGCATTGTTCGTTATCTTGACTTTAATGAAGAAAGAGAAGTTTTTCTTAATCCCTTTCTCAGAGATGAAATATTTTCTATAAGAGACAAGGTCATTACAATTCTTGAAGGAAAAATTGTTCCAGACAGACTTTCTTCATTTGAAGGAAAAATTAACAAGAAGTGTATTAATTGTTTGTATAAAAAAACGTGTTATGGTGAATAAGTTAATTCTTTTTAAATGAAATTAGAAAACTTTATATATAGATATATACCTATTTGTTACATATATGTAAATATTTGTTATTAAAATGGTAAAAAAGAAAAAAGAAGCTATAAAAAAAGTTGAGCATTCACCAACCTTAAGAACTATAAAGATGGTTGAAAACACTCTGAAGAATATGGATGAATCAAGAATAAAAATATCAGAATTAAAAAAAATATTACCTAAAAAAGTTAACCACAATACATTAAAACAAGTAATTGATTATCTAGAAGAATCAAATAAAATTGTAACAAGCCATAAAGGAGTAACTTATATTGTAAATAATAGCCCCAAACTAAAAAAAGCAATAGAAAATGGGATGAGTTATTCGGAATTTCTGGAACTTCTTCGAGAAGCAGGTATAAAATAATATAAATATCTTGAAGATATTAAAATTTATGGCCAAGATAGAATTCTCAGATGAAAGCAAAAAAGTTCTTAATTATTTACTAACAAAATCAAAGACGTCTAAGACTGAGAAAATGATGTTAAAATCTATTAGTCGAAAGATAAATATAATTAGAAACAAGGTTCATTATGGAAATTCAATCACCAAAAGATTAATTCCTAAAGAGTACATAATAAAACATCATGCTAAAAATTTATTTAGAGTTGAACTTCCATGTTTCTGGAGAATGTTATACACAATAAAAGCAGAAGAGAACACAATTGAGATAATTGCATTTGTCATTGATATTTTAGATCATAAGAAATATGATAAAAAGTTTAAATATGATTAATTATAAGCTTGAGGCATTGACTCTAGTTTGTAATATTGTTCATAAGTAAATACTTCTGCATTTCTAATGTTGAATTTGTTTTTTATTTCCTTAAGTAAATTTAATAATTCTTTCTTGCTTTTTATTTCAACATCAATTTCAAAATCATATTCTGATATTGTTCTATCAAAAAAGATTATATTTGCATGCATATTGCAAAATTGCAAGAAAATATTATATTTTTCAAAATTATTAAGAATAAAATTAATTTTATAATATTCATAACCTATTTTTTCAAGATCAATATGAACTCTATAAGCTTGAATAACATTTTTGCTTTCTAATCTTTTTATTCTAAATGCAATTGTTCTTGCAGGAGTTTTTAGCTTTCCAGAGATTTCAAGCAGAGGAGTTCTTGCATCCTTTGACAAAATTTTTAGAATATTAAAATCAAGCTCATCATAATTAATTATTTCCTGTTCACCAATAATTTGAAAATCTTGTTTTAATGGCTTATCTTGAGTTAGGTATTTTCTCGGATAATGAAAAACTCTTGAGAAAATCTGAACTTTTTCTTTCCAAAAGTATTTTCTGAATCTTGTTTTAAATTCCATCCAAATTTTATCAAATTTATATTTATCTTTCATATAAACTATAGACATTTAATCATAAAATTGTTCTATCTTAGCAATTACTCCAATATGCTCATGTTTT
>CAYZNE010000039.1:0-9340 GCA_964478955.1 uncultured Methanosarcinales archaeon | reverse complement strand
TTTAGTTCTTTTATATCTGGATCTCCTTGAAATAATTTAGCTGTTGGTCTCTTAGGTTTTTTTTTAATTCCAAAGCTAACCAATATACTTTCAAGCCCTGTAAGCTTTTTATTAAATTCAGAATAAGCTTTTGAAATCTTATTTGCTTTACTTTCATTAATAATTAAAAGGTTATTAATTTTATCTATGCTTCTTGTAATTGAATCATATCTTCTTTCAAGTGAAATCTCTTCAGGTGAAATTATATGACCTACTTTTATAGGCACAAAATTTTTCTTTGATTTAACTTTTCTTTGTTTCCTATTCATAAAGTTTAGAAATAAAACAGAATATATAAATATATGTAAATTATTAAAGCTTCACCTTGATACCTTTAAAATAGTGTTTTAAGACTTTATACATCAGCTCAAGCTCATGTTTGCCGAGTTCTGTTAAGAAATAGTTTTTTTTTCTACCGTCTTTTTTGTATTTTAATAACTTTAATTTTCTTAATTTCTTTAGTGTTGGATAGATTGTTCCAGGGGTTAGTTTGTCTTTCTTTCTATTGCCAATCATTAGTGCAAGTTCATCACCACATAAACTCTTTTTGTTTAGTTCATGCAGTATAAAAAAGCTTAGAAACCCTTTAAATTCTATTAATTGTTCATTATCTTCCTCTTTAGATTCTTTTTTTGTACTCAAATTAAAACCCCTATTTTTTATTTTAAGATGTTTTTATTTTTAAATGTATCGATTAACCAATATATTTCTCTAAAAATCTACTTCTAAAAAATTTAGTTAAAAATTAAAACTTTTAAGCGCAGAAAAATTGTTACTTTATTGGTTAGTCGATTTATTGAGTAATCTATTTATTGAGTATACTACTTATTGGTTTAACAACATATTGATTATTAAATATAAAGAAGTGCTTAAAAGTTTTAATCAAAAATTAAAAGATTTTTGGTCATTTTTTTAAGAAAAAATAAATCAAAAATTAAAAATAAAATATTCAATAAGCACAATAATTAACATTATTGGCATTCAACAAAGTTGAATAAATTTTAATTTATTAACACCAAAAACTAAATAAAATAAAAATTATTTCCTTTTTTTCTTTTTGGCTTTTGTTTGCTTTTTGTCGTCGCTCGCTTAGTAAATAATAAAATAAAACTTCCACTTCCGATGATTAGACTTAAGAAGACAACTAACCCCCCGATGTAAGGTAAGATTATAAGAATTAAAAATATTACCAAGCCCACAAGTAAACATAAAATTCTATTATTTACATTAAATAATCCCATTATAATTCTACCAATTCTATAAGGAATTATAATAAAACTAAACAAAATCATAACTAAATATAATGCAAATAATACTAGTGCTAGAGGTAAACCAATGATTGTTACCAATAAAATAAATGCAAGAATTGGTATAAAAATAAGCGCAATTAATCCTACAATTAATGACTTTAAAGTATTATTAACGATGAAAGTGTCTGATTTATCAAACGCCTTACCAAATAACCATATGAATACCAAGCCAAAAATAAATAGTGCTAAGAAGTTATATATGTCCGCAAATGGAGATCGTTCTTTTACTGGTTTTTCAATAAAATTAACTACTCCTTGAACTTTTTCTATGTCGTTAAAATTTGCATTTTTACTAACATTTAATGTTCCTTTGATTAAACCATTATTACCAAAAACTAATTTATCTGTATTGATTACATTGTCACCATAAACTTCTCCATTAATAATAACGTTTGAAGCAGTAATCTTTGCACCATCAATTAAAACACCATTAATTGTGACTTCACTTGCGAGAATCATTGCTTTTTTATCTATTTTTACATCTTTTGAGATAAGTACTTTAGCCCCGATAATTATAACATCACCCTCAAGATCACCATTAATCTCAATGTTTGATCCGATAATTCTAAGATCTTCTTTTATGTCATTATTGATCACAATATTTGATCCAATAGCAGAAAAATCTCGTTTAACAGGAGAATTTATCTCTATGCCTCCACTAATTAACATTAAATCTCTTTCTATTGGTGCAGAAATATTTACATTTCCTCCAATTACATATAGATTTTGTGTAACTTCTTCAGTAATATTAACGTCACCGTCAGTAATAAACATTGATGCAGAAACATTAAAACTTAATAATAATGTGAAAAGTATTAGAAATGCCAGTAATTTTTTATTCATATTTATAACCCCCAAATAGCTATTGTAATTATTTAGACTTATTTAAATCTTTCTACCTGCTTTTAAAAGAGGTTATTAGAAATATATGTGGGGGACGTGATTTGCCCTCAAAAATTAGATCAATTTTTGGTGCCTCGAGCAAAGCTCTACGGAACAAGTTCAAATCACTAAATGGATTATATCAATTATAGAAATATATGTGGGGGACGTGATTTGAACACGTGTAGGCACTAAGCCAATAGGTCCTAAGCCTATCCCGTTTGACCACTCCGGCACCCCCACAAAATGCCCAATAACGAAAGTTATTGGTACCATAAATCGGAATATAAAATAAAAAATTAATTAAATGTGCTTTCTTAGTTTTGCAGATTTACCATAACCACAACTACTACAAACTTTGTGTGATGCATGATAAGTTACTTTACCACATCGTCTACATTTAATGTGAGTTTTTTTCCCTGAATGTTTACCCATGGAGGGTGTTCCTTTTGCCATTTTCTACCTTACACTGCTGGGGAAATTATTGTTATTGTGTCTCCTCTTAGGAAAACAATTCCTAATTTTCTTGTTAATTCACCACTTTCATTGTACTCCTCAGCTTCATGAAGAACTACATTTATGTGGATATCAAAAGCATTAAGCTTACCAATGTATCTCTTATGGTTTTTCAATTCTACAATTACTCTTTTGTTTCTTGCATTATTTAATGCATCTAATGGTCTACTTTGTTCCATTTTTAACCTCCAAAAAATAAAAAATTTATAATTAAGTATTCACAAACTATTTATAAACTTATTGCTAGATTATTAATGCACTTTCGCTGAATCAAAATATTTTTAGATGGTCTAGGCTGTCCGTAGGACCCAACCCTGCTAACCAGATTTTATTTTATAATTCTAATCAGCTTACCTTAAGCGTATAGATTAATTAATATACTTTTAATAATTTTCTTAGAAGTGTGGTAAATATCATTGTTAGAATAATATATGACCATAGCCAGTTTAATCCACCAACAATTGGAGCTCCTTTAAATGGCTTAATTTTCTCATTACTAACGATTATTTTTTTTAATCCTTCTTTCTTAACTATTTGTTCAGGATTAATATATTTCCTTGTATTAGTAACTGCAACATCTTGATTAAAGTCAAGATCCCTATAGTTTATGGTTAAGGTATATGTGTTTTCTTCTGTTGATCTAAGCACCCATATTGCTTTCTCATCTATTATTTCCTGAGTTGTACCATTAACAAACTCTAATCCTTCAGGTATTGCAAACATTGAAACATTTCCGATAATTCCTTCATTAAACTCTGCTGTAACATCAAATGTCTGCCCTGGAAGAATCGGCATAAAAGCAAGATTAGTAGCCATCCAAGTTAATATTAATAGTGATGGTATGATTGTCCACAATGTTGGTTTCATTGTTTCTTTCATTAATGGACCATTTAATTTCATCATCTTAGAATTAAGTTCCATCATCTTTTCAGGATTTGTTTTAGCAACCTCTTTTATCTTCTTCTGAAGATGCTTGGTTTGATCTTTTAATTCCTTTATCTTCTTTTGATTAGAAGCATACTTGTAAACAAAAGTAGTTATTAGACCAAGAATTACAGATATTATTAATATACTAATAAATGGATTAAATATTAATAACCAATTTAATAGTGGATCAACTATAGACATTTTAACTTAGTGCGTTTTTCTCTTTTTATAAAGTTTTACTAATAAATATACCTTAGATTTTTCAAAATACTCTATTAAAAGTTTTTACTTTACAAATTAGTAAGTTTTTTAAATGTTAAACTTGTAAATTAGGAAAAATAGAGGTGAAGTCAAATTAGGGTTGTAAATTTGCTACTTATTTCTATTTTAAAAAACATAAAACGTGTGTGATTATATGCCTACTGAACCACTCTTTAAAATACAGAATATCTCAAAGTATTTTGGCAATAATAAAGTTCTCAGCAACATTTCATTTGATATTATGCCAGGAGAAATACTGGGTATTATAGGTGCATCCGGCACTGGAAAGACAACTCTTCTGAATATTTTGGTTGGTTTTCTAAGGCCAGACAAAGGTTCTTTATTATTTCGATTTGAGCACCTCCTAAGTTTTAAGAACACACAAGTTTATAGAGAAGTAGCTGAGAAATCTTTTGAGATAAAAAAGATGGTTGGTTTTGCAGCACAGAAACCAAGTTTCTATTCAAATTTAACTGTTCAAGAAAATATGGAATATTTTGGTTCTTTATTTAATTTATCTAAAGATGCGCTCTTGTCTAATATTGAAGCTCTTCTTAATCTTATGGAACTTAAACCAAATAGATTCTTATTAGCAAAAAATTTATCTGGAGGAATGCAAAGGAGATTAGATATTGCCTGTTCATTAGTTCATGATCCGAAAATTTTGATACTTGACGAGCCAACTTCTGACTTAGATCCAATTTTAAGAAAGCATGTCTGGGAATTAATTAAGATAATTAGAAGCAAGGGAACAACAATTATTCTTTCAAGTCACCACCTAACTGAAATAGAGCATTTATGTGATAGACTTGCAATACTACAAGATGGAACTTTTGTAGAATTAAATACTTTTGATTTTATTAAAAAGAAATATATCAAGCATAAAAAAGTTAATATAGAAGTTAAATCAAAGAACTACGATCGACTATTAACTAGAATACCTGCTAAACTAATTAAGAATAAAGTAGTGCAGGACAATGAATTGATAATAACAACACAGAAACCTACCAAACTAATAAGTGCGTTAATTAGGCGTTCTGAATCACTTAAAGATGAAATTCTTAATCTTGCTGTTGCAAATCCAAATCTTGATGAAATATTTGTTTCTATTTCTTCTAAAGAAGACGATGAAGAAGCAGTAATAAAAGAAGAATTAGATTATGATGCATTGGCCACTGAAGAGCTTGGAAAATTGTCTGACATTTCTAAGAAAACTTCAAGAAAAAATAAAAGAAAAAGAAAGAAAGAGAAGAAAATTACTAAAAAATCAAAATCCCAAAAAGTATCAAAACAAGAAAGTGTGTTTATATACAAATAAATAATTGAAAATGAAATTAGTAAGTGTTATTAAGAAAAATTTTAAACTTTTGCTTAGAAATAAGACCTCTGCAATAGTTGTACTTTTAGGTCCACTTCTAATAATATTGTTAATTGGTTTGGCATTTAACAATGCAGGTTCTGATTATACTCTTACAATTGGAGTCTATTCAGAGTCTCATACTACTGCTACAGATACATTTATTTCTGGTCTTGAAGAAAAATACGATGTAAATGAGTTTGAATCTGAAGAGACTTGTGTTAATTCTGTGAAAAAAGGAACCACAAACGTCTGTATAATTTTTCCAAAAGATTTAGTTCTTGATGATGAAACACAAGATGAAATTCAACTTTATGTAGATGAATCTAGAATAAATCTTGTTGATACAGTTATTGGTAAAATTTCAAGCATTATAGGTGTTAGTGCAGAATCTACTAGTAGAGATTTAACTTCTTCTCTTTTAACAACAGTCTCTTTAACTAAAACAGAGTTAGAAAGTAATTTGTTTAGAGCAGTTAATATAAAACAAAATACTGAATCATTAATATCAGATGCAGATGCAGTAAGCTCTGACATTTCAGCAATGGATCTTGATGTTGGAAGTGTTAGTCTTAGTTCTATTGATTCTAATGTTGATTCTCTATATTCAAAAGCAGATTCAATTAAAGATGATGCTCTTGATGCAATAACAGATGCACTAGAAATAATTGATGATGAACTTGGAGATAATTCAACAGAGTATCTTGCCTTCCAAGATTATTATGCAGATATAAATGATTCAGACATTAATGCATCATACCAAACGGTTATTTCTAAGATAGATGATGCTAGTGGAGATTTAGACGATTTAGAAGATAAACTTTCTACTGCAGACACTAAGCGAACTAACATAGTGAGTAAGATAGGGGATATCAAATCTGATTTAGGATCTGTAAAATCTGATATAACACAATTAAAAACTTCTCTTGAATCTATAAGTAGTAGTATATCAGAAATAAAAGTTTTTAGTGCAGAGAGTATTGTTAATCCAATAACCACAATAATAAAACCTGTTGGTACAAGTGCACAAAAATCAACTTATTTAATTCCTTCATTGCTTATTTTAATAATTATGTTTATTGGTATAATGTTATCAGGAACAAGTATTATAATAGATAAGATGTCTTCTGCTTCGTTCAGAACATTTACTGCACCAACAAGAGACTCTTTTTATCTAATTAGTTATTATATAACAAACATAATAATATTATTAATTCAGATTTTAGTTATTGGGGGATTGGCGCTTTATTTCTTGAAGTTCTCAACTTTAGCAAATCTGCCCCTAACACTATTAATTGTTTTCTTAGCATGTTCTCTATTTATTTTTATTGGTATGGGTTTTGGTTATATGTTTAAAAGTCAAGAGGGGGTTACAATTGCATCTCTTAGTTTTGCATCAATTCTATTGTTTGTATCAAATCTGATAATTCCTCTTGAAACAACACCTATTTTAGTGCAACAAATTGCACGGTATAATCCTTATATGATTCTTTCAGATATTCTTAAAAAAGTCATGATTTTTAATGTTGGTATTCTTGAAATTATAGGAGATGTTGCTTTAATTTTTGTCTACATTATCTTTGTTTTTATATTTATTTTGATAATACAGAAATTATCAAAGATGATCTACTTTAAGAAAATTCCCCACATAAGAAGTAAAAGATTAGTATTAACAACTAATCAATACTTTAAATTACCAAACGGAAAGTTGCTAAAAGATAAAAGAGACCTATTAAAATTCTTAGAACACTGTTCAAACGATGAATTTAGAGAGTTTGTTGATCACGAAAGAAACAAATTTGCAGTTTGGGTTAGGGCAGTTCTTAATGATAAAAAATTAGCTAAAAAAATAAAAAAAGTTACTGATAAAGATAAAATCATTAAAATTGTGGAAGAAAATGTTGCAAGAGGCGCAACTAACAGAAAGTTTTAGCTAAGAATTCTATTTCTTTGTTTTGTATATTTAATATAGATTTATCTTTAGATTCAAGAGAGTTTATTTTTTCTCTTACTTGGTTTTTTGTAAGCTTTCTATCAAATATGTTTATTAGGGCATTTTTTAATTTTTTATCATATTGTACCAATAGCTCTTTGAATAATTCTGCTTCTTTATCGCGTTTTAATTTTAATTTTATTATTATGGATTCTGTTTTTGGAGGGGGATAAAATGCCTGTTTTGAGACTTCTTTTTTTATTTCATAGTCATATATTTTATTTAGTAATTTGTTTGTCTCTAGATGATTCTTAAAGGTTTTACCGGTAGTTAAAACAACTATGTCTGGTTGCTTAATTAGTATCTTAATTATTAATGGTTCTGATATAGAATACGGAATATTTGAAACTAACTTGTTAAAGTCCCATTTAAGAATTTCTTTTAATGCATTTCCATGTATTAATCTTATGTTGCTATTCCCTTTATATTTGTCTTTTAGTCCATAATATAGATCTTTATCTAATTCAACTGCAATAACTCTAGAATTTTCTAGGATTTTATCTGTTAAAACTCCTCTACCAGGACCAATCTCTAATACAACATCTTTTTCTGTCAGTTCTGCGTAATCAATTATATTTTGTATTAATTCTTTATCAACCATAAAATGTTGATCAAGTATTTCTTTGTCCATAGATAGATAGAATAATTAGTTTTTTAAAACATTATTGTTTCTTAGGGTTTTATAGGCCTGTAGCCTAGGCAGGATAAGGCGACAGCCTCCTATGATTAATTTCAGAGAGAGCTGTAGATCGCGAGTTCGAATCTCGCCAGGCCTGTATTTTATTATTTTCTGATAAACTTTTTAAAATAGCAATCCTAAAGTAGTTTTATTATGAAAAAACAGGTGAGTTTTAGAACGTATATGTTCGCATTTATATTTATATCTATAGCAGTTGTTTTAATCTTCTCTTCATATCTAATTAAGACTGCAATAGATAAAAATATTGAAAGTATTTTAGAACAAGAACTATTAAAACATTCTCAAGTTGCAGTCTTCTAGAATTCGCTTATTTAATGTACCTTCTTGAAACATATTTACATGTATACCTAAATTTATATATTAAACTTTCTAACTATTTGCGAAGAGTAAAAAGAATTATTAATCTTTATTGCATTAAATGCCTTTTTGTATTTAGTTTATTTAGAAAGAAATTAATCTCATTTCTGCTTAATTCAATAAACCCAGAGTCATTTACTCCTTTGAATACAATTGCAATAGCTTCTTTTTTAGAATCAACTGCTTCTGCATTAACAAAAACATCTTTTATTTGAGTTTTATTTTCAAATTTGATTAAGCCATCAGATGTTTGTTTACGTAGTTTTATTTTCATTGAGCTTCATCTCATGTTATTTTATTTTCATAGCTAAATATTTTTTTAGATTATTTAAAGAAGGAACATATTGAGTAAATTCAATGTGATCATTAGCTTTATATCTTATTTTAGTTAGTTCTTCTTCATCTCCATTAAACTCAATTTTAGCTATTAATATACCTTCTACTTTTCTTTCTAAAGTTACTTTTTCAGTTTCGTGATTATAACTTATAAGTACATGAAATCCTTCATAGGGACTCATATAATTTCCATAATTGTTTTGATTCTTCCTGTTTACTTTTGAAAGATCAACTGCTTCATTTTCAAAACATTTTACTGGAAGATCCAATTTCTCGTTTTTTATTTTTCCATGAATAGATAAACGAGTTTCTATTGTAATTTTACTATTATTTTCAAGTGTTAGTGGTTCCTCTGTTACTCTTATATTATCAAAACCTAGAAATAATATGTTTAAATCATTGGTAGGGATAGCATAATGTTTCTTAAAATCATTTATAATGTTTTTATACACTCCTATTGAATTTAATTCTGTTTTAACAAGATTAGAGTTTATTAAATTAATCTTATTATAAATAAACTTAGCTCTATTTAACATTGATTCTATAAGGGGATTACCTGTTTTTGCTAATTTTTCTGCTTTATTAAGATAATCAGCAACAGTATAATTACCATCTCTGAAATTATCTAAATCAGATATCTTTGAATCTTCGGAAATTTGAGG
>CAYZNE010000038.1:0-9405 GCA_964478955.1 uncultured Methanosarcinales archaeon | reverse complement strand
AATTATTTTTAGAAGATGTTCTTCCAAAAACATCAAAAGAACATTCAAACCAATTATATATATCAGCATGAATCTTATGAAATTTCTCAGTAACTTCGACTGGAGTAATACCTAACTCAATTGCTTTTGTTTCTGTTGTTGTTCCATGTTCATCAGTCCCACAAACATATAGAACATTCTCTTTTCCATACTTACTTCTACAAAATCTTGCAAACACGTCTGCACTCAGCACACAACCTATAATATTTCCTAAGTGAGGAATATTGTTTGCATAAGGTAATGCACTTGTTATTAGTATTTTTTTATTATTGAAATTAATCACCTTATATGTTATTTAAAGTTGGTTATATAAGGGGATTTATAAAATTTATTAGATATAACAAGAAAATCTAAAAGAAAAAACAAAATTAAAGCAATGGAGTTTTTCCACCATATAATGCATGAAATTGAGCATTCTTGAACTCAAGAGAGAAAACATCATTATTTGCGTTTGTTGCCCTCATCTTAACAACTCTTATTTCTCTAACAACAGTTCTTCTAAGTTGAGAAAGATTCAAGAAAATTATTCCATCAGAAAGATAATCTTCAACTTCATATTGAGAATACTTACTTCCATCAAGAGGCATTTCAGATATCAAATAACTACTCATTCCAGAGTCTCTTAAGAATTCGAAGATAAAGAACAATTCTATTCTAGGATTTTCAAATTTACTCAATACGTAAAGAGCAGATAAACTGTCAATAGCCAGAAGCTCACAAGGAAGAACTTGCTTTGATTTAAGAACAATATTCTTAATTACATTCATCCAACTTCTATTTCCTACAACCTTAACATCTGTTACCTCTTTTCTTATACAACCAAGATCAATAATTATTAAGTTACCTTTGTTTGAATTCTTGAATTCTTGAAGTTTGGGAATTAAATTTTGTAGCTCATTGATATGAATCAAATTAATTCTAGTTAAATCATAACCCATGTTTTCAATGTGTTCAATAAAAGACCCATAACTCTGTTCAAGAGAAATATATATTCCTGTTTTTCCAATTAAAGCCTCATTGTATAGAACATTAAATGTAAACGAAGATTTCATTGTTCCTGCTGAACCACAAATTAAAACAATATGTTTTTCTGGAATTCCTCCCTCTATATTCTCATCCAATCCTTGAACATATGTGGGAACTCTTTTTATATTCACCATTTTAAACCTCTTTTTTCTGAGTATTATTCTTTTGATGACTCAAAATTTTTATATGACCTTTTTTTGTATTAATAACTATGTCAGGACCAAGAACAGTGCAACCAACAATAATACCTTCTACATTAAATTGCCATAATTTTTTACCAATTAGTTTTCCAGGAGATTGAGTCATAACTTCTGAATAACTTCCTGCTTGAGATACAGTTCCAGAAATACCTGGAGCATAATCCATTAAATAACTTCCTTGACTATCAAGGACATAAATATTATGATCATAAGAGCCAACAATAATTTCTTTCTTTCCATCATTATCTATATCAAATATGATTGGTGTCGAAACAACCCAGAAATCTGTTTCAAAAGACCAAAGTTTTTTCCCCTCATGATTTAGACAATACAAAAAATTATCACAACTACCAAATACGATTTCAGAGATACCATTCTTGTTTAAGTCATCAACAACCACTTTTCCATAAATTGCACCACCTGTTTTGAATTTCCACACAAGATTTCCTAAAAAATCAAGACAGTAAAGATAATTATCAGTTGACCCAACAATAATCCTCATTTTATCATTTCCAAGAAGATCACAAATAGGTTGAGCAGTAATCTTTGCTCCAGTTTTAAATCTCCAAACAAATTCTCCATCTTTAGATAAACAAACAAGTTCTCCTGAATTTGTACCAATAAGAATCTGATTATTAACTATTGTGGGGGAACCTTCAATTTCTGAGTCAACATTAAATTTCCATAATAACTTACCATCTTTAGTTAAACAATAAACATGTTTATCAATTGAACCAAAAATTATCTTTTTTTCAGTTTCACCAAAGTTATTACAAATAACGCCCCCTCGAATTGCTCCTTCTGTCTTAAACTTCCAAATAAGTTTTCCTCCAAAGTCTAATAAATAAACATAACCAAGTTCAGTTCCAAAAAGAATATTTGTCTTTCCATTACCAAAAATATCGCTTGTATGGGGAGTATTTCCTATGCCATTGATAGTAGCATTATCAAGAAACATTAATTCAAGGTCATCAATTTTTTCAGTTACTGAATAAGACCATTTTAGTTTTCCAGATTGATCTAAAGCAATCAGCTTTCCATCATTAGTTCCAGTAACAATTTCAAAGGCACCATCACCATCAATATCCGCAACAACAGGACCAGAACTCATAGAACTACCTACATCATACTTCCATTTCTCACCTATTTTCCCAGATTTAGCGTTAAGTATTTTTTTGAACGCATAAATTATATTACGCATAAAGTAAAATTAGCAGGTCTTTCTTTTAAATATTGTGGTTTTAAGTCAATATAAATTA
Source organism: uncultured Methanosarcinales archaeon (assembly GCA_964478955.1). GTDB lineage: Archaea > Nanobdellota > Nanobdellia > Woesearchaeales > CAYZNE01 > CAYZNE01. Next base: position 6,881 of record CAYZNE010000038.1, on the reverse strand, counting down.
AAATAATGGGCCCATTCTAAAGTAGTTAAAGTTTAACAGACAAAGACAACAGATAATGAAAAAGTTTTAAAAACTACAACAATAAAACAATAGTTATGGCAGGAAATCAATCTGGATTAAATTATTTAACAAATCTAAATGAGAATACATTAAACTCAGAAGTTAAAGCTTTACTCCAAAATATGAGCCCTCACAATGTAAAACTTGAGCTGAGCAGAAGAGGGTATAATGATCAAGAAATTGCTTATGCAGTACACGCCGTGTCTAAAAATTCAAAATATATTAGAAATACTAATGCAAATATTGTCCTGTTTAAAGATTTCTTTGATAAAATCGGTTATGGATTTGCATCTCCTATGTTAATATACATATTGTTATTTAGCCTTGGAGCACCAATTATTTTTATCGGAGTTGTTGCAGGATTAAGAAGTCTTATAACACTTGCAGTTTCATCACTAAATAAAGAGTATGATAAAAAATATAATATTGGCAGAAAGAGGGTTGCAACATTCGGAACATTATTTGGTTTAAGTTTCTTAATGATTGCAGCAGGAAAAGCATTAAATTCATCAATATTATTCAGCATTGGTTTTCTTCTAAGTACAGTTTTTGTAGTTATTCATGGTGATCTTTATTCAAGTTATGTAATAAATAAGCTTTCAAGAACAAGATCACACATCACATCAAAAATAGTTTCTTATTTTGGTTTAATAATTACTGCAATTGCATTTATCATTGCGGCATACCTATTAGATTTTAATTTATTAAATGTTAATTTAGGATTTGTAAACTTCACAGTTTCAGGTTATTTACTTGTTCTTGAAATTGTCGCGTTTGCATTCATATTCTCAAGCTACGCATTTTCATTTGTTAAGCCAGAAATAAATATACAAAATAAAACAAAAATTTCTGCTGAGAAAAATAAATCTGGATTCTTAAGTGAATATATGAAAGATATAAAAATTAATTTTTCAAAACTATTCAAAAATAAGAAGATTAAAACAATATTTTATGGAACACTCTTTTCTGGTTCTATGCAAACTCTTATTGCAACATTTTCAGGAATTTATATTTTCAACAGATTTAGTAATAGTGAAATTAATCCCTTTTTCTATATTGCTATAATTTTTGGCATTGGAATAATAGTTGCAAGTGGTGCTCCAGGAATAGCAAGGGGGATGGCAAATGCATTTGGTAAAACTCCAATGTTAATATTCAGCATATTACTTATATCAATATTCCCACTAAGCATTTATTTAGGTGTATCTTACTATGGATTAATAATTTCCCACGCAGTGGCGGTTCTTGGAGCATCTTCTTTGTCAGTTGTTCAATCATTTATTATTAGAAACACTCTTGAAGAAGAAGAGAGAAAAACATATTTTTCTGCAATAACACCCCTTATGTCAATTATAAGCCCAATTATTATAATACTTCTCTCTATCATTGCATACACATATGGATTAAAAAATCTGTTCATAATAATTATAATAGTAAATATTGTATTGGTTATTCCTATATATTTCTCTCTGGTTGTTAGAGCTCACCAAGAATATAAAAAGAATATGTTTGAATGATCCTTATAAATAAAAACTTCCCTTTATAAACAAAACACAAAAATCTATAAACTTTAACTGATTTTTGGTCACATTATAGATATTAAAAGGCATAATAAACCATAAAGTATTAAAAGAAATGATAAAATAGAGATAAATATGAACCCAGAAGAATACGAAACAAACGAACCTGCTGAATACGAAACAACTGTCGAAGATCAAATAGAGAATGATGAAATCAATGCTAATGAAGCAGCATTTATGCAAGGTTACGAAAAAGACGAAGAAGAATCATTTAAAGGCAAATCTGAAGAAGAATAACTTCAATAATTATCAACATTTCTAATAGACGGAGTTATCTAGTTTAAAATTAAAAATGCTCAATAAACAATAGTTTGTTGGCACAGCATAAGCTGAAATAAAAAGAACTACTTCCTATACTTAATCTCTTGCATCAAATCAGAAACAAGCTTATCAACTTTTTCTTCGCCATGAACAACATTGTCTCTTGTTCGAACATTAATAGTTTTATTCTTCTCTTCTTTGTTACCAACAACCAAGATATAATTAATATTTTTTAGTTCTGCATTCCGAATCTTCTTGTTTAATGAGTCATCACTTGAATCAACTTTTGATCTTATATCTGATCCTTGTAATTGAGAATTTATTTTTTCAGCATAACCCTTAACAGTATCATTAACCGGAACAATAATTGCTTGAACAGGGTTCAACCACAGAGGAAGCTTTCCTGCATAATGTTCAATAAGAATTCCAATAAATCTTTCTAGAGAACCAAAAATTGCTCTGTGAATCATTATTGGTCGATGATCCATATTCCCATCTTCTCCCATATAACGCAGGTCAAATCTTTCAGGAAGATTAAAATCAAGTTGTATTGTTCCACATTGCCAAGTTCTATTCATAGAATCTTTTATATGAAAATCAATTTTTGGGCCATAAAATGCGCCATCACCAACATTTAATTTGTAATCAATTCCCTTTTTCTCCAGAGCCATTTTGAGTGCAGCTTCTGCAAGATCCCAATCTTCAATTTTTCCGATAAACTTCTTATTAGGTCTAGTTGATAATTCAATATGCATTCCTTTAAAACCAAATGGCTTGTATACATCGAATACTAACTCAATAACTTTAACTAATTCATCTTGTAATTGATCAGGCAGGCAATATACATGGGCATCATCTTGAGTAAACATTCTCGCTCTAAAAAGACCATGCAATACTCCAGTCATTTCATGTCTATGACAAAGACCAAGCTCTGCAATCCTCAATGGAAATTCTTTATAGGAATGAAGATTATTCTTGTAAATAAGAATTCCCCCTGGACAATTCATTGGTTTTACAGCATAATCATCTTTATCGATTTGTGTAAAATACATTGCTTCTTTATAATTATCCCAGTGACCAGAAGTTTCCCAAAGTTTTCTGCTAAGAATAATTGGAGTCATTATTTCATCATAATCTTCTTGATGTAATTCTCTCCAAAACTTCATTAATTCACCTTTAAGGATCAAACCATTGTTATGCCAAAAAGGAAAACCAGGCCCTTCCTTATGAAATGAGAAAAGATCCATTTCTTTACCGATTTTTCTGTGATCTCTTTTTTCTGCTTCTTCAAGAAGAGTTAAATATTCTTTAAGGTCTTTTTTATCATAAAATGCAGTTCCGTAAATTCTTGTAAGCATTTTATTGCTAGAATCTCCTCTCCAATATGCACCTGCAACTTTCATTAATTTGAAAACTTTAACTTTTCCAGTATTAGGAATATGTGGGCCCCTACATAAATCAACAAACTCTCCTAACGTATAAGTAGAAATAGTTTCTGCTGCACGCAAATCTTTAATCAATTCTAATTTGTAAGGTTCATCTTTGAACAAAACTACTGCCTCTTCTCTTTTAACAACTTTTTTTATGTACTGAAGCTTTTCATTAATTATTTTTTTCATCTCAGTTTCAATTTTAGGAAAATCTTCAATTGAAATTTTTATATTATCAAAGTCATAATAAAAACCGTTTTCTATTGGTGGCCCAATTGCAACTTTGACATCAGGATAAAGTCTTTTAACTGCACAAGCCATGATGTGTGCAACACTATGTCTAAGAATGTCTTTGCCATCATAATCTTTGAATGTAATTATTTGAATTTGACAATCAGTTATTAATGTTGTATTTAAATCTTGTATGGTTCCATCTACTTTAATAGCCAAAGCGTCATTTGCAAGACCTTTACCAATAAATTTAGCCACATCATAACCACTTACTACACCTTTTTCAAATTCTTCTTCGTTTCCATCAGGAAAAGTTACATTTATTACACTCATTTTTTCGCCTCTGAGAACAAACATACATGCCTATTCTCTATTTTACATAAGCAGTGCATGTTGGTTTATATATTTTGTTATGAGAATAAGAAATTAAAAAATTAAATCAATTTAACTTGGATTTTTTCCATAAATCATCAAATATTATTCTCATTGCATTAGCATGATCTTTAGATTTTATCTTTATTGCACTTATCTCATATTGAAGCATAATATGATAAACGCAATCAGAGGATATAAACATTACTTCTTTAGAATTATTCAAAGATTCTAAAAATTTAACTTGTGTATATTTATCATTTTTTATTTTTTTAGATTCTTTAGATATTTCCAATATCTGTTTAATTTTAATATTTTGTTTTAATCTTTTTAATCTGAATTTCTCAGGATGATAACCTATTTTATCCAATGCATTACCTTGATTACCGATAACTTCTAAGGTTTTGGCACTACCCAATATCTCCTCAAATATTTTAATAATAGCTATCTTGCCCTGAAAAACTTCTGCGCGGGGTTTATCTTCTATTTTTTTATATATTTGATTTAATGAAGGTAAAACTTTTTGTATAGATTGTTTTCGTTCATTTAACAAAGTAAGCAAAATCTCAGGGCTACCAACGATAAAATGATTTTTATTATCAATTATACAAGTTGATATTAACCCTAAAGACTTGAGTCTATCCAAAATATCATATGTTGTACTTCTAGCTAAATTTGCAAGTTCAGCAATTCTATTTGCAGTTGCCTGACCTGTTTTCAAACAAACAATGTATACATTAGCTTCCTTTTCAGATAAACCATAATCCATTAATTCTTGCAACATACAAGCTAAAGAAATTAACTAATATATAAATATTCCCCCTTGTCGGCCATAAGCGACGACAAGTATATAAATACTATTGTAACTTTACAGTAATAAAATGATAAAATGGTGGGAAGAGAAAAGCGGATTTTTTAACGAATTTTATATGTTAGGAGATAATAGCATAGAAGGATATATCCCAGACAAAGAAGAAACCCTTGAACAACGAACAGAAAGAGAAGTTAAGGGAATCATAAACCTGCTTAAAATAAAAAAAAAGTCAAAGATTCTTGATTGCCCATGCGGGTATGGAAGACACACAATAGAATTAGCAAAATTAGGCTATTATATAGATGGAATGGATATTAATGAGAAATTCCTTAAGATAGCACAACAGAGTTGGTTAAGGATATTAGATAGTAAAAAATATTCTGAGCATAACTCAATTAGATTGTACAAAGCAAGTATGCTCGATTTTCATGATAAAGAGCATAACTTTTATGGAAAAAAAGATTTAAATTATTTTGATATTATTATAAATATGTTCTATTCTTTTGGTTTTTTTAGGGATGATGAATCAAATGAAAAAGTTATGAAGAACTTTTATAATGCACTTAAAAAAAAAGGTAAATTATTAATACATACTGATGTTTCGCCTGAAATGATACTTGAAGGAGAATATCATTTAAACGAAAAAAGAAATCTCAAAGATAAAGGAAAATTATTAATTAAAGAGAAATACAATCAAGACACAAACAGAATCAATGGCACATGGACAATCATTAATAAGGAAGGGAATGAGAAAACATTAACCTCTTATAGTATGCGAATTTATTCTGCACCTGAATTAATAAAAATAGCAAAATCTTGTGGATTTAGAAAAACCAAAATTTATGGTTCATTTAAAGGAAATAAATTTACTTCAAATAGCAATGAAATGATACTTGTTGCGCAAAAATAGACAAATTATAATTAATTCTTCTTTTTTTCAGAAAAGCTTAAAAACAATAGATTTATTTAATTACTATGCAAGAAATAAAGCAAAAGATTATTGATGAACTTAGGAAAGTAGAAATTAATATAAATATTTCTCTAATTGAGAAACCTCCTAAGCAAGAAATGGGAGATTATGCTGTTCCTTGTTTTAGTTTTGCAAAAGAACTAAAGAAAAACCCAGTAGAGATTGCAAAAGAGCTTGCTAGCAAGATTAACAAATCTAGTTTTAATGAAGTTAAAGCTTTTGGACCCTATGTGAATTTTTTCTTAAAAAATGAATCTATTGTTAACGAACTAAAAGAAATTCACAAACACAAAGATAAGTATGGATTAAAACATAAAAATCACAAAGTTGTTCTTGTTGAAGGACCATCACCAAACACAAACAAACCTCTGCATTTTGGACATGTGAGAAACATGGCAATTTGTAAATCTTTATTCAATGTGATGAATGCAGCAGGCTACACCCCAAAACAAATTAATCTTAATAATGATCGAGGGATCCATATTTGTAAATCTATGATTACATATCAAAAATGGGGAAAAGATGATTCTCCTGAAAAATCAAAAATGAAATCAGATCATTTTATTGCAAAATACTATGTTATGTTTTCACAAAAATTAAAAGAAAATCCTGAACTTGAGAAAGAAGCACAAGAAATGCTTCAAAAATGGGAATCAGGAGATAAAGAAATTATTCATCTGTGGAAAAAGATGAATAAATGGGCTTTTGATGGATTTAAAGAAACATACAAAACATTTAATATGCATTTTGACAAAGAATATTTTGAAAGTGGAACTTATCAACATGGAAAAGATATTATTCTTGAAGGACTAGAAAAAGGATTATTCCAAAAAGATGAAACCGGCGCAATAATAGTTGACTTGACAAATCAAGGTCTTGATAAAAAAGTTCTTCTTAGAGGAAATGGAACAACAGTTTATATGACACAGGATATTCATCTTGCCCAAAAGAAATTTAAAGATTTCAAATATGATAAATCTATTTATGTTGTTGGTAATGAACAAGAATATCACTTTAGGGTTTTATTTAAAGTTCTAAAATTGTTAGGATTTGAATTTGCTGATGGATGTTATCATTATTCTTATGGAATGATTGAGTTACCAACAGGAAAAATGAAATCTAGAGAAGGAACTATTGTTGATGCAGACAATCTTGTTAAAGAA
>CAYZNE010000037.1:0-9429 GCA_964478955.1 uncultured Methanosarcinales archaeon | reverse complement strand
GGACCATTTAGTACGAGAGGAACGATGGTTCGAAGCCTCTGGTGTATCAGTTATCTGATAAGGTAAGCTGAGCAGCTACGCTTTAAGGGATAAGTGCTGAAAGCATCTAAGCACGAAACCCACCTAGAAAAGAGACATGAGAACGCCTATAGAAGATGGGTTTGATAGGACTGGCGTGTAAGTGCCAAGCTTCGGCGAGGTATTCAGCGTGCAGTTACTAATAAGTTCGCTTTAATCTTTTTTTAGTCTAATTTTCCTATGCATGATTCATTTTTTTCTTCATGCATTTTTCTCAAAGTAGATTGCACTATATTCTTTTCTATCACAATATTTATAAATAAGTTAATTAAATAATATAAATAAATTAAATAATACAACTTAATTAACTAAGTTAACTAAACTAACTTAGTAAATGAGATTGACCCTGCACATATTAGTTAACTTATTAAATGGTAAGTGTAATAATCTGCTGTACGGGGAGTAGGTGTAAAATGGTAAATGTAAATATTGCTATTTCAAATAAATTGCACAAAAAGATGAAAATTAAGTGTGCAATAGATAATTTTACAATTAAAGATTATATAGTCAAAGTTTTATCTAAGGAAATTAAATAGTAACTAAATATTAATATATGAGAAAACAAAGATGGTCAATATAAATATAGAGATTCCTGATGAATTGCATAAGAAAATAAAAATCTATTGTGCTATGAATGATATTACAATTAAGGATTTCGTTATTTCTTCATTAACTAAAAATCTTAAATCAAGGAGTAAAACTAAATGAGTCAGGATCCAAAGAATAAAAAGGAGAAAAAGAAAAAACTTGAGGATTTGTTAAGGCATTCTTCATTTATATTTTTATTCTTACTATTTGCATTCCTGATAGTAAGTTATGGCTCTGAAGAACTTTCATTTATGAGAATAACAGGCTTAGTTTCTTTTAATGGTGGTGAACCTGCAATGGGTTCTGTTTATACTACTGATGATTTAAATTGTTCTTGGTCTCAGGATGATACAATAAACATAACTCTTGTTTGGTTAAATGGTACTGACCCAGTTATTACCTTAAGAGGTAACACTACTAACCTTATCAGCCCTCAAATTTTAGATTCATCTTATACTCAAAAAGATGAGACTTGGTTTTGTAGAGTTACTCTATTTAATTCAACAGATAATGTAACAAATGAAGTAAATATTACAGTAGATAATTCTCCGCCAATTAACCTTAAAGTGTACTATGTTGGTGAAGTGGATTCAACTTTTACAATTTATGAAGATATAGAATATAATTTAATAATTAATGCAACAGATGCAGATAATGATACCCTTATTTATTCAATTGAGGACGAAACTAATTCTTTAGATATTTGTTCTGTTGAGCCCTATACAGGGTATATTAATTGTAGTGTTGATCATGACACTTTGTTGAGTGCGGGAAATGAAACAACAAAATATCAATATGATACCCAGTTTCAAGCAACTGACAATGATGAAGGTGGTCTTCCTAATAAGCTTATAGACTTCACATTAATTCCTGTAAATGATGAACCTGTAATTACACTTGTTGGTTATGAACCAGACATTGATGTTGATGACACAGATTATACACAAGCGTTTACTGTTACAGATGAGGAAAATAATTCATATATTCTCTCAGTTGTTAATAATGATTTAGATGCTCCTGGAAGTTTAAGTTATGTTGAAGTTAATAATGTTACGAATGAGATATATTTTAACACAACTGATGGTAGTGCGGCAATTGCAGATTTTGGTAATTACTCTATAAATATTACTGCAGTAGATGCTAGTGATAGTAGTGTTAATACTACTCTTGTTTATAATTTGACCATTGAAAGTACAAATCATGATCCTAATATAACTCAAATAATTCAGTATATAACCGGTGTTCAAGGTCAACCATTTGTATTACAGTTTCATGCAACTGATGCAGATATTGGTGTCGGTGAAAATCTTAGTTTTAATGCAAGCAAGACTAGTTTTGATGTCTTTTCAAACTTTGTTAATTATACAATTAATGATGTAGGTCATTATAATGCAACAATAAATATAACTGCACTTAGTAACACTAATATTGTTGAAAGAAACTTTACTGTTACTGTAACTGACCAATTTAGTGCGTGGGATAGCACAGTAATTAATGCAGAACTTAATAATACTAATGATTATCCTATAATAAGTGATAATAGTACTAATGAAAATAATACTTTTGTATGGTCTCAAAATATATCTAATGTTAGTGCATATTTCTACACTCATTTTATTTATGTAATTAATGGAAGCGACATTGATAATCTTACTTATGAAGGGGAGAATATTACATATACTATGAATTATTCAGGAGATTATTTTAATCTTTCAAGTGATGGAGTGTTTACTTTTTATACAACTAACACTTCATTAATTAACAATACCTACTATTTTAATATTACTCTAACTGATGATGGAACAAGTAATTCCCAAGCAGGAACTCCTTTATCAACATCTGAAGTGTTAGTATTAAATGTTCTTAATAATTCTCTACCATACTTTATTTATGGTTTAGATAATGTTAACTGTTCTGAAGATATTGAATGCTCTTTTAATGTTACTGGAACTGATGATGATCCAGGAGATTCTGTTAATTATTCAGTAGAGTCAATAACTATAATTAATAACTCTGGAAACTCTTCATTTACTTTCAATATTAGTCAATCTGATGGAGTTATAAATTTTACACCTGAGCAATTAGTTGTTGGTAATTATTTAATTAACTTAAGTTTAGCAGATCAAAGAGGTGCAGTTATTTACGACTCATTCAATTTATCAATAAATAATACTAATGATGCACCTACTTTTGTAAGTTTGCCAATTGTTTTTCCAGATAGGTCTGCTGAAGGTATATTTTACCAAATTCCTTTCTCATCAACAACTCTTGCTGATGCAGATGATGAAGATCTCTACTTGGTTAATCCAACAGAGGTTTTGAACTATAGTTTTAATATAACCCCCACTACCCCAGATGTATTTTCAATAAATCCCTCAACAGGAGACATTACAATTGATACTTCTGTGGCTGATTGTGCAAATAAAACTTACAATGTTACTATAATAGTTACTGATTCTGCAGGAGCTGATAACACAGCAGATACTAATTTTACAATATATTTGAGAAATGATCCTCCAGAAATACAGGAGATATATCCTTATGGTGATGAGAATGATAGTTATAATGTTGTGTATGATTGGTACACAACAAACCAAACTTCTGGTGGTACAACCACTTTTGTAGAATCTGAAAATACAACCATAATATTTAATCATACAACTAATGATAGTGATTCCACTATGAGTTATAATTGGTCAATTGATGGAATTCCTATAACTGATTCAAGTTTAATAGAAAGCAATCACACTCTTAATTACACTTTTGATTTTTTTAGTAATGGGTCTTATGAAATATTCTTAGAAATTTCAGATGACACTTTTAATAATGCAAACTGGACCTGGGACGTTAATATTACTAATGTTAATCGTCCTCCAATATTAAATAATTCACTAGCAAACTTTACAGGTAATCGTTCTATTGATGGATCAATCATGGTTCCTGACTATTTTACAATATCTAGTTTTAGCTCAGGATTACAGAGGTTTTATGACCCTGATTTTGATACAAATGGAGATTGGTTATTAGGTGATAACGAAACTTCTGGGTTGAGTTATGTATATACTTCAGGTTGTAATAGTTATATAACTTTTACAATTAGTGGTGATGATATCACTCTGAAAGGTTTAGCTGAAGGTGAGTGTTCTGTTACTTTTACTGCAGAAGATTCTTTTGGTGAAGTTGTAGCAAGTAATGAAGTTTTCATTAATGTTTCTGCAGAATATGAAGAGCCTAATACTCCTCAAGGAGGAACAACCAATAATCCTACTATTCTTCCTTTAAATGATGATGATGATCCTGTACCTCTTGAGATAATTAGTGCAAAGAGTGTTGTAATGTATCAAAATCAAACAATAATAATTCCTATCGAGCTAAAAAATAATTGGACAGGGGCATTAGATGATATTTCATTATATGTTACAACAGATGAAGAAGATGTAGAATATGTTTTAAGTCAAGATTTTTTTGATTTTATTCCAGTTGGTGATAGTGAGATGGTTAATTTAACATTAAGAAATTATAGAGAACCAGGAAGTTATGAGTTAAATGTGCACGCAAATGTTACTGACCCTGATTTTAGTGATAGTGCTCTTATAATAATTAATTCTTTAGAAGAAAAACATGAGGGAGAAACCCTTGAAACAAAACTTTCTTTTGCAAGAGATTTACTTGACAATAATGGTGAGTGTCAAGAGTTAGTAGAGTTATTAAGAAAGGCAGAAGATAGTCTAGCTGAGGGTAATCAAGAAGCAACTTCAAAGTTCTTAGATGTTGCAATAAATGGTTGTAAGCACATGATTGCAGAATACAATAAAGAAACAATAAACAGAGAGCCAGGAAGGATAAGTTTAGTTTTAGGTCGTGATTTCCTAAAGGATTTGTTGAATAATAGAACAAAACTAATGATAATTGGAGTTATTATTTTAGTTTTAGTTGTTGCACTTATATTTGTTAGAAAATGGATGTTAAAGAAGAAAAAACCTGAGTTTACAGATATTGAACAAGAACATAAAGAAATAAGTAAAGAAGAATATAAATAAATATTAGGTGAGAAAGCTTTTAAATTGTCATATCAATATATTTTAAGAAGCTGAAGGTTAATAAAATGCATAAAAAAGAGGGAGATTCATTAATTAGTGAACTTAAGAAAGTAGTTATTAGAAAATCAGATTATCTCTTGTCAAAGAAGATAATTCTTGAGAGTGAAATTTATTCTTTGATTAAATTGTTCTTCAAGAGTTACTTTGAAATTGACTATGAATTGTCTTTTATTGATTTAGTAGATTATATTTATAAGATTAATCTTAAAGATGAAATTAAAGATAAAACAGTAGCATTTCTCAATAACTTAAACAAGATGGTTTATTCTGGTGTTGAATTTTCTCGTGAAGAATTCCATTCAATAATTTCTGAGTTTAAGGATTTGGTTGGTGATTTAATAAAAGAAAAAGAACAAGTTTCATTGTTAAAAGAAGGCCTTCAACATGCTTTAAAAACTCCCTTTATTAAACGTCTTTTTATTAAGAAGAAAAATATTAAATTAGAAAAGGATACTTCCGCAAAGAAAACTTATAGTTCAGTTAGAGAAAAACTTATTGAGAATATTAATAATTCTATAGGATATAGTTCTGTTAATCAAAATAAAGAAGAACCACTTGTAAAAGAAAAGAAGCCAGGGGACTTTCCTATTGTTAAGGAAGATAAACAAGATTCTAGTACTGATCTTTTTGATAGATATGGCCCAAATCATTCTTCAATTATTATTAAAAAAGAAATAGGAGATGATGATGTTTCTAAACAAACTCTAGATGAAAAACATAGTTTTAATTCTATTAAAGACACACCTATAACTCCTTATGAAGTAGGGAATATTAATTGGTCTGCAGATTCAGATATTGAATCATCTTCTAAACCAGATAAATCAGAAAATGAGGGATTAAATAATTCTCTTGTAAAAGAATTTATTGATACAGAGAATACCGAGGATAGATTTAATAAATATTTAGACAGGAAACAGGCAGTATTGTTTGGCAAAGAAGATCATCATGGTGAAGATTTGCTTCTTAATGCTGAGAAGTATATGGATAATACTTCAAAGAAACTTAATAAAATTATTTCTAATGCATCAAACAATCCTAAAAGTGTTTCTGGTGCAAATGTCATCTCATTTCATTTAAAGATAAATAAAATTATTGAGAAGGTGCATGAGGATATTAGCAAGAATAATATTAAACAATTAGTAATAGATTACAAGAATGCTCTTGGATTATACAAGCTTTTAACAAAAAAAGAGAAGAAATTATTTTATAGTGATTTAATGAGTGCTTACGATTTAATAAATAAACATAAAAAATAATAAAACCGAGTTGATATAAATGGAAATAAAAAATGCAAACCCTCATCAATTAGATAACTTCACAACTGATATTAAGATTGAGCCTGGATTATCTAAAGAGGTTATAAATATCAAAGAAAGAATGGATGCAGTTAAAAAAGAGATTTCTAAGATTGTTGTTGGGCAGAAGAAAATTGTTAATTATTTTTTAGAGGCTCTTCTGGCCAATGGGCACGTTCTTGTAGAAGGAGTTCCTGGACTTGCAAAAACTTTACTTGTAAGGACACTATCAGTTATAACTGGGTGTATCTTTTCAAGAATTCAGTTTACACCAGATTTGCTTCCTACAGACATTATTGGAATAACCATGTATGAAGAAGGTAAGGGATTCTATAGTGTAAAAGGTCCTATTTTTGCAAATTTTGTTCTTGCAGATGAGATTAACAGGGCACCTCCTAAAGTTCAGTCTGCACTTTTAGAGTCGATGCAGGAGAAACAGGTTACTATTGGAAAAGAAACTTTTAAGTTACCTAAACCGTTTTTTGTAATGGCAACACAGAATCCCATTGAAAATCTTGGAACATATGTTTTGCCTGAAGCACAAATTGATAGATTTCTTTTTAAGATAAGAATTTTGTACCCTTCACCTACAGAAGAGTTAGAAATTTTGCATAAGAACATGACTACTCATGACTTTTCAGAATTCAAATTATTACCTATATTAAACGAATCTGAAATAAGTAAAATGCAAGATGTAGTAAAGAAAGTTTATCTTGATAAAAAAATAGAAAGATATATTGTATCTATTGTTGATGCGACAAGAAATCCTAAAAATTATGATATAGAATTAGGAAAATATGTTGCATTTGGTGGAAGTCCTAGAAGTAGTATTGCATTGTTTATTGCATCAAAAGCTCGTGCTGCAATGAACGGACGAACTTATGTTACACCTGATGATGTAAAACAAACTGCGCACAATGTCCTAAGACACAGGCTGTTATTAAATTATGAGGGCCAAGCAGAAGAGATTGATACAGAATTAGTTATAGATGAAATTTTGAAAAAGGTGCCAGTAATATAATATGAAAGTAAGAAAACTTAATTTAGATTTTGATGATAAATTACATCCAATTGAAATAACTACAAGGCAGAATCTTCTTTCAGAAATATTTGAAGGTAAGTGGGTTACAAGATATAAAGGGCGGGGTATGGAATTTTCTGAATACCGAAATTATATTTATGGTGATGATGCAAATAATATTGATTGGAAAGCGAGTTTAAGATCAAACAATCTTTTAGTCAGACAATTTGAACAAGATAGAGGTGTAAATGCATTATTTGTTTTTGATGTTAGTGATAATATGCTTTTTAGTTCTAGGAATGATGGTAAGATGAAAGTAGAGTATGCAGCAGAATTAATTGTTGGTATGGCGAGACCAATACTTAATTCAGGAAACGCCGTAGGTTTAATGATGTTTAATAATAATATTGTAAAAAAAGTTGACCCTAATATTGGTCTGGCAGTTGAGCACCAAATAAAAAATCTGTTAGCTAATCCTGAAAATTACGGTGGTGAATTTAATTTCGGTAAGATGATGAAAGTTCTCTTAAACTTAAAACAAAGAAGATTGGTTATTATAATTATTAGTGATTTTATTGGTCTTAAAAAAGGTTGGCATAAATATATTGAGATACTAAATGAGAAATATGATATAATTGGAATAATGATTAAAGATCATAGAGATAGATATTTGCCAGAAAGAGGCCAGGTTGTTGTTCAAGATCCTTCAACTGATAAAAGGATTTATGTCGATGCTGCAAAGTATGGAAAATTATATCACGAAACTATCCTTAAAGAAGAGATTAATATAGCAAGATTATTTAAAGTTATGAAATGTGATTTGTTGAGATTAGAAACAACTGAAGATGCATTTTCAAAATTAGTTAAGTTTTTCAGAAAGAGAATTGTTGTAAACTCTTAAAGTTATGTGAGTATTGTTAAATATGATAAAAATATTTTTTGAAAATCCTGTATTCTTATGGTATTTGTTAAGTATACCTATATTAATTATTAGTCATTTCACTTTTCTTAAAAATGCTAGATTTAAAGCAATAAGATTCTCAAATTTTGACACAATACACAGATTAACTGGTGTTGGTCCAGATCAAATTATTACAAAAAATTGGTCAATATTATTAATGAGATTACTTGTTTTATTTTTTGTAATTCTTGCAATAACTAGTCCTACTATATGGTACAAAAATTTAAGTCATGACGCGGATTTTGTAATTGCAATTGACACAAGTGCATCTATGCTTGCTGATGATTTTGAACCTAATCGTCTAAGTGCAGCTAAAGAGCAGGCAAAACTTTTTGTTAAGGAAATTAGAGGAGGATCAAAAATAGGGCTTATTGATTTTGCAGGGAGTTCTTTTATTGATCAAATTCTCATTGATGATAAAAATTTAGTTATTGATAAGATTGACAACCTTAAACCCCTTGTTCTTGGTGGAACAGATCTTGCTGGCGCGATTATCAGTGGAAGTAATTTATTAGCTCTTTCTGAAAAAGGAAGAATATTGGTTTTAATGAGCGATGGTAGTAACACGGTTGATAGTTTTAGCAGAAAATCATTAGATGTAGCATTGCAATATGCTCAAGATAGTCAGATTATAATAAATACAATTGGCATTGGTTCAAATAAAGGGAATGTGGGGTATCTTCCAGAATATTATAATGTGACTGCAGTTTATGATTCAGAACAATTAAAATATATTGCTAATATGACTGAAGGACAATTCTATGATGGTAACAACATAACTTCATTTTCTGCAGCATTTGAGGATATACTAGCTAACCCACAGGAAACATATATCAGCAAAGATACAAAGTCAATACTTCTTTTAATGGCTCTGCTTATTCTATTCTTAGAATGGGGAATGATTAATACCAGATATAGACGATTACCTTAATAGCACTTTATAGGTATTATATTTAGATAGTTTTTTATATTCTTGTTGATTTCTATCATATAATGGTAGTTAATAATATAAAAAGGGCCTTGCAAGAAATTTTAGATTTTGCAGATGTTAAAATTAATGGTAATCGCCCTTGGGATATTCAAGTTCATAACAATAATTTTTATTCGAGAGTTTTAACTGGTGGTTCTCTTGCTCTAGGAGAATCTTATATGGATAAATGGTGGGATTGTAAGGCAGTTGATGAACTTATCTATAGAATTCTAAAAGCAGGATTAGATAAAAAAGTTAAAGGTTCAAAAAACCTATTTTGGCTTTTTTTAAAAGCTAAATTAACTAATAGACAAGCAAAATCAAGAGCTTTTATTGTGGGTGAGAAACATTATGATATTGGTAATGACCTTTATAAATATATGCTTGATAAAAGAATGAATTATAGTTGTGCTTAT
>CAYZNE010000036.1:0-9448 GCA_964478955.1 uncultured Methanosarcinales archaeon | reverse complement strand
GAAGAAACTATTTTTTATAAAAATGATTTATCTGAGAAAGAAGTTGAAGTATTAAAGAAGAAGGGTTTTAGGCAGAGTAATGAGTATTCTATTTTTTCTAATCAGAATGAAACTGTTTTAATAAAGTCAGTATTGAATCACTCTAATACTCACATATTTTTATCTTATCAAATTAAAGAGTTACTTGAAAATTTAGATATGGAAAATGTTCAAGAGCATTTAACTAAAGATGCAGATATCACATTCAAATATAAGAATAAGTATTATGCTATCGAAATAGAAACAGGCAATTTACTAAAAAAGAAAAAGCAGTTGAAAGAAAAAATTAATTACTTGAATAAGAAGTATAAAAACAGATGGTTATTTGTTGTAACAAATAAAAACTTTGTTTCAAAATACAAGAAATATGGGTTTACCACCCAAAGAAGCCAAGTGAAAAAAACTCTCAGAAAATGGCTAAAAACCGACACCCAATAAATAAGGATGTTAAATTGCTTTGTCGACCACACATTTCTTTATTTTTTCCATAATTATTGACTCTGTATATAAACATATACTATTGTCAAAACTGGCTACTGCAACAAAAAAACAAATAATATATAAGTATTATACCAACAGCTGAAATCAAGACATAAGGGCTTTAAAATGCGAAATAAAGCCAACATAAAAAGAATGAACAGTTGCCACAAAAACCCTTGATTAAAGAGCATCTAATTTAGCCAATAACTCATATTTCTCCTTGAATTCTTCAAGTCCTATTTCACCATCTGCAAACTTCAGTTTAAGCAATTGCAAAGGATCTGTTACTTCAATACTTCTGTTGTTTTTCTTTGAAGTTTCTGTTTTTCCAAATGCAAGATTAATCTTATTTCTTAAATCTGCATTGCTTATATAGGCATATATTTGTGTTGTGTGGATATCTACATGTCCAAGACTTCTTTGCACATAATATAAGTCAACTCCTTTTTCAAGCAAATATGTAGCATAAGTGTGCCTTAAGGTATGAAAACTATATGCATATCTTTGTTGTCCAATACTTGTTGTAAAAGTTTTAATTCTAAGATCAGAATTTTCCAATGCTTTAGCAAACTTCTTAGATAATGCTCCTTCTTTCATTCTCTTATTATAACTCGTACAGATAAAGTATTCAGAATCATTAATGTTAAACCATTTCTCAATCAAAGGCTTAAACTTAACAGGAAGCATCACAACCCTATCTTTAGCACCCTTGCCTTCTTTAACAAAGACTTTATCAGAAACTAAGTCAACATCACACTTCTTTAAACTACAAACTTCACCAATTCTTAATCCACAAAACAAAGCCATCATTGAACCCATAAAAATATTTGGTTCTTCAATTTTTGAAAATAAATCAATAAGTTGTTGTTTATTAAAAACATTAGGAAGCTTCCGAGTATTTATTGGTCTTGCATAATTTTTCCTCATTTTACATCCTCTTAATAAGCTCTAAGCCTATTTTCTTTAATGATTCTCCTGCAATATCCTTTTTGTCTTGTTTTATTCTGAAAGCTTTTCTTAATGCTTCTTTCTGATTAAGTTCTCCTTTGCTAATTTGAAATCTTACTTCTTCAGGAACTCTTTCAAGAAGCAACCAACGATAAACAGTGAAAGGATTATAACCTTGAGAAATCAAATAATCATAAACATCTCTTTCTAAACCAAGAACAATACATTTCTTTTTATTGTAATGATAATGAGCCAATTTACTCAAAATATCATCAAATTGACGACCATTTACAGAAGAAAAACGACTCTCAACCAAATCTCTCAACGAACTTAACTCATCTAAAAAACTAAGACGACTATTTACATATTTCACGACCAGCACCTCAGAGTAGAGTCCAAAACCCCAGAATACAGCCAACACAAAGCCCAGCTCACGCCATGCAGAAACTATAAATCTTTCTATCTTTATCTACTAATAAGTGATAACAATATGTCGCATTACACAAACCATTATATTTATAAATATCCTAAATTTCTTGCTTAGAATGGCAAAACTAAGAAAAAGTGTAGCATCAAGATCAATTCAAAATGCATATACTAGAAAATCAAAATACAGGAAAAAAGCTTATATTAGATCTATTCCAACAAATAAAGTAGTTAAGTTCGAAATGGGAGATTTAAAGAAAGAGTTCCCATGTCAATTCTTATTAATATCAAAACAAGCTATTCAACTAAGACATAATTGCCTTGAATCAGCAAGAAAAACCGCTTTAAAATTACTAGAAACAAAGCTAGGAAAAGTTAACTTTAAACTTAAAGTTAGAGTTTACCCACACCATGTTATTAGAGAAAACCCACTTGCCTCAGGTGCAGGTGCTGACAGAATGAGTACTGGTATGAAAATGGCTTTTGGAAAAGCAGTTGGAATTGCTGCGAGAGTATTCAAAGATAAAGCAATTCTAGAAATTAATGTAGACAAAGAGCACAAACAAGTTGCAATTGATGCTCTAAAAAGAGCATATAAGAAACTTCCTGGGGAATATATTGTTGAAGAAGTTCTTAAGAAGTAATTATTTCTTTTTCTCATTATTTACTTTAAAAAAATAATAAAAATGCGCAATAGATAATTATTGGCATTAGAATTAAAGAATTTTAGGCTTTGTAGACTTCTTAGGCCTGTTTCCTCTTTGAGAAACTCTGCTCTTTTCTTTCAAAGTAGCTCTGTCGTTTCTAAAATTATATCGAAATCTATCAATCTTATCTTCATTCTCTTTTTTATCAGGAACTTCATCAGGAAGAGCAATATTTGCTATAGACTTCATTCTTTCTTCTACAGCTGAAGGATATTTCTTCTTGGTTTTCTTCTTTTTATCTTTCTTTTTCTTTGATTTTTTACTCATAAGATCACCTTATAACCTAATAATTATTATATAAATTAGAGATTATTTAGTATTTATAAAGTTTAAGATTGGATGAATAAAGTCTTTCACTAAATTCATATAAACTCAAGGGTGCTGTTCACCAACAGGGCCCAACCCCAACAACACACCCATTACAAGTTTAGAATCAGCTCACCCTAAGGCAGTATTTCATTAATTAACTTTATAAATTGCATTCTCTAAATAGGGCATATGACTAAACACAATTATCTCACATATGCCTTGCACGATATAAAAAAGTATGTGAAGTTCTCAAAAGAAGAATCTAAAAACATTATATGGGTAATTCTAGCAACAGCATTTATCTTTACTTTCAATAAATGGGGGATAACTCATTTTGATTTAGAACGAGGCCTTGCAAATTTACTTATGGCAATAATATTTGTTGGTATTTTCTTTTATGGACAAATATGGATTAAGAAGTTTGTTGCACTCAAACTTGGTTATGATTCAAAATATGAATGGTCTTTACCAGGATTGGTAAGTTCAATTGTACTAGTTTTTGTATTACAGGGAATTTTTCCTATTATACTTACTGGTCACACACAATTAATCCAAAATGATAAAAAAAGATTGGGTAGAGGTTACAGATTTGCATTCAATCATATGGATCATTTCAAAATACATGCACTTAGTTATTTATTTAATTATCTTATAATAATATTAATACTTGCACCAATATTTTTTGCTACAAAGAGTATATTTGTTATGGAACTAATTAAAATAAATCTTGTATTAATATTTTTCTCAATACTGCCAATACCTAAGAATGATGGATTAACACTTTTCTTTGCATCAAGAAATTGGTATTTAGTTATGGTTTGTTTTATAATTGTAATGTCGCTGTTAATTCTTTGGGCAAATATCTTTGGGATTATACTTGCATTAATACTGTCACTAATTCTTGCAAGAATAGTTTTCATATATAGTCATTATTAAAATGCAAAAAATCTTCAAACATTAGAAATCATATTCTAAACTAGAAGAATCTAAAATTGCAATCTCACAATTTGCAGACAAATATTTTTCTGCTTTTTCTTTTAATTCTTGTAAAGCTTGTTTTAACCTTTCTTTTGTTATAGATGCTAAGGCTTCTAAAACTATAATAACATTCTTTGTCTCAGGAGTCATTTTTGTCTTATCACACTCACTCCAGTTCCATCTTCTACAAAGAATTTCTTTATTGTCTCTGTAAATTACTTCACCAGACTCAGCAACTTCTTTTTTCATACTGCCAAGCAAAGTGAATTGTTCACAACCTTTAGCAATAGTAAGAACAATATCCCCATCAACTTTGTCAATATCATCCCCTCCAGCAGGAACAACATATTTCACTGAAATTAGATTATAAAGATTAACAACAGTATTAATATCTGGAAGATCATCCCCTTTTAGTATTCTTCTTAAAAGAGACTCAACAGAATTTTTAAACGTCTTTGGTTTTGCACCAAAAGAAGAATATGCATTTCTCCAATCCTTAATAAAAGGAAGATCGACTAAAGTTTGAAGCTCAAAATTACCTTTTATATGTGATTCAATATTTCTCATTTCTTGTTTTAATTCATCATTGGAAATAGAATTATTAATATTTTTTGCAATTAAAACCCCTATTTTAAGTTCAGGGAATTTTTCTATTATTGAACTATCAATTTTTAAGTTCATTTTAATTTGTAGATAAACTATATTAATAAAGCTTTTGAATAAAAATCTTTTTAAACAGGATTAATAGACTTATATTAAAATGAAAAAGATTATACAAGATAACATCTTAGTTATAAACTTCAAAACATACTCTGAAGGATCTGGTAAGAAAGCAGAGCAACTTGCAAAAACTGCAGACAGGATTGCAAAAAGAACTGGAAAGAAAATAATTTTGGTTGTGCAGGAAACAGACATTCATAGAATTTCTAAATTAGTTGGCATTCCTGTTTTTTCAGAGCATCTTGATCCAATAGAATATGGTGCACATACAGGACAAGTTCTTGCAGAGACGCTAAAGTTTAATGGAGCAAAGGGTGTTGTTCTTAATCACTCTGAAGACAGATTTAATCTGGCACAAATAGAAAAAAGCAAAAAAGTCGCAAAGAAAAATAAATTACAAACAATAATTTGTGCAAATGATTCAGATCAGGCAGCTGCACTCTCTCAGTTTAAACCAGATTTTCTGGCTGTTGAACCACCTGAACTTATTGGAGGAAAGGTTTCTGTTAGTAAAGCAAAACCAGAAATTGTTACAGAAACTGTAAAAAAGATAAGAAAAATTAATAGAAAGCAAAAGATTCTATGTGGTGCAGGTATTAAATCTGCAGAAGATGTTAAGAAAGCAATTGAACTTGGAACAAATGGGATTTTTGTTGCATCTGGAATTGTTAAATCTAAAACTCCTGAGAAAAAAATTAAAGAGTTAGTTAAATGGTTATAGAACTAAATAAAACAAACCTAAAATCATATTTAGAATCAAAAGCAATTAAAAATATTAAAGAAATTAAGGAAATCACAAAATATACCAATGTGAATTATGTGTTTGAAGTTCTTCTTGAAAACAATCAAAAAATATTTGTTAAGCAAGCCTTTGGTTTTGTGAAAGTTCAACCATCTATGATCATACCTTTGAGCAGACAATATTTTGAATATTTATCACTAAAATGGTTCTATAATTTAAACAACAAAATTATACCTAAAGTTCTACAATATGACAAAGAAAACAATGTAATTATAATGCAAGAGGTTGGGGAAAATTCTTCTGTTCTAGCAAACTTAATTGGTTCAGGTAGATTAGAACTTCAAATCATTCCTCAACTTGCCAGGTTTTGTGGTAAATTACATGGAACAACTTATTGTACAACAGAAATGATAAGACCAGAAAAAGAAAATAAAGAACATATTGATTTTATTATAGCATTTAGACTTAAAGGGTCTATGGAATTAGATAAAGATGAAACTTTAAATCTATTTAATGAAAGCTTAAACACTAAATCTTCTATAATTTATGGGGATTTTGCATTTAAGAATATACTTGTTAAAGGAGAATGCTTTTATTTGGTCGACTTTGAAAATGTTTGTAGATTTGACCCTGCATTTGATATTGGATATTTATTTGCTCATTGGTTTGCAGAAGCAAAAAACAAAGAAGACATAAGTGTTCTAAGAAAAAACTATAATCTATTTTTTGAGATTTACTCTGAAGAATTCAAACAACATTGTGAAATTTCTGAAAAAGAACTTATAGAATTAAACAAAAGATCAAATAAATATGTTGGTGCAATAATGGCACATAGATTATTTGACACTAAAAAGAATCCAAATTTAATTGAGAAAGATGAAAAGAATTTAGAGTTTTTAAGACAAATTTCTAAAAAATTATTAACTGATGAAAACCAGTATCTCTAAGGCATAGTTACCCAAAGCATTTGTGTTCCACCATAAGAAAAAGTATCTCTTTCTATATGAAACTTTACAGTATAAAAACCATCATTATGCTTTGGGTCAATTAAGATTAACCTATATTTTCTTTCATTATTTCTTATTGTAAATCCTGTTGTGTCAGAATCAACAGGCAAATGAACAATATCACTAAGACAGCTTGGACTAGATCCATCATTCGGAGTAAATTTATAATTAGAACAAGCACCTGTTTGGGTTTCAATAACTATCTTAAAACTTGATGCATTTGCACCAGCACCTTCATTTGTTATTCCTATTGGAAATCTTAAAGGGTCTTTTCCAAAAGTTTGTTGAGGATTAAGAACCGTGACAAGAGAACCATCATCCAGGAGAAGATTAAGTCTATCTAATTCTTGCTCATGAATTTCAGTATCTGTTTTCACAACTTCATTAAATATGCTAGTGAATAAATAAATTCCAAAACTAAATATTACAATCATAATAATCATAATAACTAAGAAATTAATAGATAATGTAAATGCTTTATTGTTCATTTTGACCTTAATTAATTAAATACAAAAAAGAAAAGAAAAATTCTACAACTTAATATATTCATACTCTTTTACAAGTAAAGCAATGAATAATGCTAATAAAATAATTCCTGCAATAATTATCAATATATTAAAACTAAAAGTTCCAATACCAGATATCAACCTATAAAAACCAACTGCAAGAATAAATACTGCAAAGAGCAGGAATTTATCAGCAACTATTTTTAGTATATCAAACTCTTCGTTTTTTGATAAAGCTCTTTTTTTCATATTTCCCCACCTATTTATTTAACCACTTCTATTATCATATCTTTTGATGCTGTTTCTACAGGAATTGTACCATGTTTAACTATTGCAGTACACAAGTACTTATTTAATGTTGTTGCCTTAGGAATTGATACTAAGGTTATTAACATATCTGAAGAGGCATAAGAAATGTTTTTTGTTGTTGAAACAATACTAGTTATTGTTAACAACCCCCCTGAACAAACTATGCTATCTAAAGAAGTACCCTCACAATCATTTGAATCAGTACAATACACACCCCACTTTAGTGATAATTCTTCTCCAGGACTTGAAAGTATATTAGCACCTCGTGAACATGTTAAAGGATTACTTGGTGTTGCTGAAGAAGGATTTGGTTCTTCATTTGCCCTAGAAATAAAATCTTTTTCTATACCTCTAAACATTCCTTGAATAAATGTTAGGGCCAACCCAAGAATAACAACTGCTATAATTAGGATAACGATCATATTGATAGATAATTGCATACTTGCTTTTCGATTCATTTAATTCACCTCAAACGTATTAGATAATTGTTATAAGTTAATTATAGAGTAATTTCTTTTTAAAGTTTGTCATAATTTTAGAGAGATTTTGTTCTTTCTTATAGATTGGTACAATAATAAGCTTTTTAAAGATTAATAAAAGAAAACAGAATATGGTACTACCTTTAAATACAATAATAATTATATTGTTCTATGCAGGAATCTTTGTATTAATATATGCATTCAGAAAAAAATTTGCATTTCAAAAAGTAGGTAAAATTCCTATCATTGCAATTTTAAGAACAAATTTTGGAATTAAATTTATTAACAAGATTGCCAAAAAACACAGCAAATTCTTTAAGATATTAGGATATATTGGTATGATAATAGGATTTCTTGGAATTATTGCAATGACTTTTATGATTTCATCATCTTTTGTAAAATTATTTACTGAACCTAGTGCACCAAGTGGTGTTAGTCCTGTAATCCCTGGAGTGAAGATTCCTGGTGCACAAATCTTTGTTCCATTCTGGTATGGAATCATTTCGTTATTTATTGTTGTAGTAGTTCACGAGTTTGGACATGGAATAGTTGCAAAAGCCCATGGTTTTAAGATAAAAAATACCGGGCTTGTTCTTTTTGCAATATTGCCAGGTGCGTTTGTAGAACCTGATGAGAAAAAACTAGTTAAGGCAAAGAAGTTGCAACAGCAATCAGTGTATGCAGCAGGACCTTGGTTTAATATTCTGCTCTCTGCAGTTGCATTTTTATTAATAATATTGGTTATAAGTCCAATTCATTCAGATTTGTATAATAGCAAAGGATTTGCTTTTGAAAGCACAGATAATAATTCTCCTGCAATGCAGGCAAATATGCCTGTTAATACAACGTATAACAGAATTGATGATACTGAAGTTTATTCTTTTACAGACATGGCAAATGTTTTAGAAGACAAACAACCAGGTGATCAGATAATATTTTATACTGAAGCAAACGAAACTTATCCAATAATATTAGCTCAACACCCTGAAGATAATTCTTCTGCATACATAGGTATAATGAACATAATTAATGTTCAAGGAGAGCAAACATTTATTCAAAAAATAGCGTTTACAATAGTGGATATAATTGCAAGTTTGTTATATTGGGTCTTCTTATTAAGTATGGGAATTGGTGCAGCAAACCTATTGCCAATTGGTCCACTCGATGGTGGAAGAATGTTGTATACTGCACTCAAAGGAAAGTTCAAAGAAAGGAAAGCAAAACTTATTACAACAAAAGTTACAGTGCTAGTGGTGGTATTTTTATTATCTGCACTCCTTGTGCCAATTATTAAAGCGATAATTTAAATAACAAAAATTTATAATAAAATAAACTCTTCTAAACAATATGAAAATAATAATAGTGCTCTTTGCACCTGAAACATCTGGAAATATTGGTGCAATTGCAAGAAGCATGGCAAATTTTGGTTCGACCAAGTTAGTTTTAGTTAATCCTCAATGTAATCATCTAAACAAGACTGCAATTGATAGGGCAAGCCATGCTAAAAGTATCTTAAAAAAAGCCATTGTAATCAAAGAGAAAGATGTTAAGAAAATTGAGAAAAAGATAAGAAAATATGGAAATCACATTATTGCAACAACATCTAAATTAGGAAATGATTATAATATTTTGAGAAGTGTCGAACATATTGACACTATTGCACCAAGAATTGCTGTGAAAGATAGCAACATAGTTTTATTATTTGGCAAAGAGAGCCATGGCTTGAGTAATGAAGAGATAGAGATTGCAGATTTTGCAATAACAATACCTACGTCAGACAAATATCCTGTTATGAACC
>CAYZNE010000035.1:0-9540 GCA_964478955.1 uncultured Methanosarcinales archaeon | reverse complement strand
AGTTAGTATATAATATAATAATTATAGTTTATAATAAATAAAAAAAAAGAAAAATAAATTTATTAAGATTTAAATATATCCTCCCTTCTGAATCTCCCAAAGTTTCTTATAAATACCTTTTCTAAGTTTGATAAGGTCATTGTGAGTTCCAATTTGGATTATTTTTCCATTTTCAATAACAACAATAATATCTGCAGTCATGATTGTTGAAAGTCTGTGGGCTATGATAATACTTGTTCTACCTTGCATTAGCTTTCCAAGATCTTTCTGAATCTCGTATTCTGTTTCAGAATCCAAAGATGATGTTGCCTCATCTAGCACAAGGATTTTCTTATCTGCAAGAATTGCTCTCGCTATTGAAACTCTCTGTTTTTCTCCACCTGAAAGTTTAACTCCTCTTTCTCCAACAACAGTATTTTCTTTCTGTGGAAACAAGTTTATTATTTTGTCAAGTTGCGCAAACTTAATAGCTTTCATAACTTGTTTTCTTGTTGCGCTAGGATTTGAAAACTTAATATTATTGTAAATAGTGTCGTCGAATAATACACACTCTTGCGGAACAATACTTAATTCAGATCTTAATGATTCTTGTTTAAAGTTTGTAATATTCTTTCCATCAATCAGAATTTCTCCTGTTTGTAAATCATACAATCTGTAAAGTAATTTAACTATTGTAGATTTTCCTGAACCAGAGCTTCCAACCAATGCAACTTTTTTATTTTTAGGAACTTTTAAACTAAAATTTCTTAAAATTTTTCTTGTGTCGTATCGGAAAGTAATATCTTTGAACTCTATTGAAGGATTCTTTATTACTAACTTTTTTGCATTAGGTAAATCCTTAACTTCATTCTCTATCTTTGAATATTGGAATAAGGATTGGAAATCTGCCATTGATCTGTAATAATTTCTTATTCCGTGAACAAAACTATACAATGGGTACATCAGGTTACCATAAATTGTGTATATGAAAACTAAACTTCCAATGGTCATACCTCCATCTAGGAAAGTCATAAGTGGAAAGTAAAGTAATAGCAATAATGCAAAATCAACAATAATACTTTGTCCTGAATCAAGCCATCTAAAATATCCCCATTGCTTCATCATACATTTCTTTGAGTTTTCTGCAAGCCTCGCATATCGTGCTTTTATGTTATTCTCTTTTCCAAAGTGTTTGATTGAATCAATATTTGTGTAAACATCACTAATGTTTGCTTTCTCAAAGTCTTCAACTTCATTCAGCTTAATACGAGACCATTGTTGATAATTATTGATGTAGTATCCGTATGCAACGAAAATTATAACTGCAACCATAACAACTGTTGCAGACAGTAAATCAAAATACAATAATGTTCCAATTGCAAGCACAATCTGTATTAACAATGGTGCAAAACTGAAAACAATAACATCAGTCATTCTTTCCATAGATCCGCCACCTCTAATTAATCTAGAGATCATTGACCCTGTTTTGTGGCTTGTGTGAAAATTATGCGACAAGTGAATTATGTGATTGAAAAATTTCTTTTTCAAATCAAGTATTAATTTACCATCTAATAAATTAATGAAATGAATAAACAGCCATTTAATTATTGATTTTAGGAATATTAATACTATGAATGCTATTGCTAAGAAAATTAATGTATGTACAAAATCTGCTCTAAGAAGTGTTCCAAATGCAAATTCTGTTCCTCCATCAATAAACAGTTTAAAGATATATTTGTCAACTACTTTGAAACTTTCTTTTAGAAATACTAAAAATAATAGCGTTATAAATATCCAAATGTGCTTCTTTAGCATATTCCAATAAAAAGTAAGATTATATTTGAAATCAATTTTCTTTTTATAATCTTCTTTGTCCCATTCCTGGTTTTTCTGTGTCAATAAGTTTTTTTTCTTATTGAGCTTCTTATTTTTTTTAGTTGACATTTTAATATACTACCCTCTATCTGCCAAAATATTCTACGTGAATCCTCGTCTATTTTTAAATTTTATTGCAATTTAAGGTTATTTGTTATAATTAAATTACAATGACCAAAAAATTTATCTTTTTTGTGTTTATTAGAATTTGAGTTAATTTTCTTTAATTTGTTATAATATTCAAATTATAATGACCAAAAAGTTTCTTTTTGTGTTTGTTGAGATTTAAAGGATTTATTGAGAAAAAAATGATTTTTTTAAAAAGTTGAGAAATCGTCGATGTAGAAATCACTAAATTTAGAAAGCTCATGATCTGTGTCAAAAGACTCCATTATTAGCTCATCTTTGTCAAAATATTCTTGTTCTATCTTTAATACCTCAATAGATTAATATATATGTTATAGGCAATAATATCTTTTTAAATCTTGTGAATTAGGTTGTGTGTCTAAGAGGATTTGTGTTTGCTGCTTTAAGGTAAACTGATTAAACATTTAGAATTTTTTCAAGCTTAATTTCGTTTTGTGTTATTTCTTTATCAAATTGTTTAATAAACCCTAAAATTAATTGATAAAATTCATGTGTTACATTGTAAAATGTTGCTAGTGTTTTACCTTCATTGTGCTTAACAATGTATTCCCAACCCTGTGTTTCTTTATGATCAAATTCAATTGCTTCTGGTAAGAGATTATTGTTCCAGTTAGAATAAATTTGTACTGTTTTATTTCCATTATATGCAGGGGGGATATTATGTATATCAAATACTTTTATTTTAAAACCATTCATATTCATTTTAAACCTCCACTTTCATAAAGTCTTTTGCAGCTTCAACATTCTTAAAAACATCTTTAGCATCTGCAACAAGTTCTTTTACATTTTTGTATCTTTGAGAGAAGTGTGTTAGAATAAGTTTTTTTACTTTTGCTTTTTCTGCAATCTTTGCAGCATCATGTGCGGTCATATGTTTATATTTTGTAGCTAACTCTTGTAAATCGTTTGCATAGACTGCTTCACTAATTAGTATGTCTGCATTTTTTGCAAGGTCAACTGCGTTTGTGCAGATAATTGTATCAAGAATAAAAGTTATTTTCTTACCTTTTTCTGTGTAAGAAATTTGTTTTGGCTTTATTTCTTTACCATTTACTTTGACAATTTTGTTTTGCTGAATTTTCTGCAACCATTTACCTTCTTTTAATTTTAATGACTTGACTTTTTTCATATCAATTCTAATTTTATCTTTAATTATGAAATTATATCCTAAACAAGGAACAGAATGTTTTAGTTTATTGCACTCAATTTTGTAATCATCATTTTCATAAAAAGTTTCAACACCCTTTGGATTTAATTCATGAACTTTTATTTTAATTCGCAAATCATGAATGCAAGTTTTTAGTAAATGCTTAATTTTTTCTTTACTTTCTTTTGGACCATAAATTTCTAGAGTAAAGGGTTTGTCAATTTCTCCCATTGTTTGTATTAAACCTATTAATCCAGAGACATGATCCCCATGCCAATGGCTAATTAAAACTTTTTGAACTTTTAACCTGTTTATTCCAGCTATGTTCATCTGTCTTTGAGTTCCTTCACCGCAATCAACAAGGATGCCTTCTCCTTTATGTTCAATGTGGATACTCTGCACATTTCTTTGCTTCGTAGGTACCATTGATCCAGTTCCTAGGAAAGTTAAGTTTACTGCCATTACTCTAGAAGAAAACAACTAAATTTATAAATATTTTTCATTTCTTACGTTTATGCCAAAAATAAAGGAAAAAAAGACCCTAAAGAAGAAAACAAAAGATAAGTCTTTTGGTCATCCAGGTAAGTTGGATAAAACAAAAGCCGAGCCTTTTGGTCATTCAACAGAGTTGAATAAGGCTACAAAGAAGACTACTGTCAAGAAGAAGACTAAATTAGTAGAACAAGAAGATGTAGCTATTAATGTTACTCTAGAGGAATCTATGCATCCTGATGTTGCTATTGATGATTCAAAATCTAAAAAAGAAGTTCTAGATGCTCTGTTTGCAGGTGAAAGAATTTTAATAGAAAAAAGTGATGCTTCTAATGATCTATACAATCAAAGCCGATTTGGTATCTGGCTAGAAGACGATAAACTTCAGTTATCATTACTAGAGGCTCTTTATTTACTTGAAAGGGGAAGAGTTAGAATTCTTGATGGAAGAAAAAAAGAGATTGCTCTTGAAAAATTCTTAAAAAAAGCAAAAAAACTAGAACCAACGTTTTGGATAAGATATATTGTCTTTAAGGATATGAGAAACAGAGGTTACATAGTTAAAACTGCACTTAAGTTTGGCGCTGATTTCAGAGTTTATGATCGTGGTGTAAAACCAGGAGATGATCACGCTCGGTGGGTTGTGTATCCAGCACACGAAGGCTCTACTCTAACTTGGTATGATTTTGCAGCAAAAAACAGAGTTGCTCACTCAACAAAGAAGAGACTTCTTATGGCAGTTGTTGATGATGAAAATGATGTAACTTACTACGAAATTAGATGGATGCGACCATAATTAATTACCTTTATAAATCTCTATTTTGTATATAAACTATATGGATTATAAAACAGAATATTCATGGTCTTCTCTATTTAAGGATTATTGGGCTTTGCTAAAAGGCAAAAGGTCTAGGTTTGTGTTACATACTTTACTGAGATCCTTAACTGCTTTAACACCTTTCTTGACTGCTTATATTATTGGAAGAATAATTGATTTTTTCATTAGTTATTCAATTGGTGATTCTCTGAAACAATTTTATATTTATGTTTTAGTTATTGCTTTTGTTGGTGCTTTTCAAATATGGTTAAGGTTTTTTGCTAAGAACCATTTACAAACAATTGGTGCAGAATTAAGAGCTGAAGTTAAAGTAGCTGCAATGAAAAAGATGATGAATCTTGACTTAAGTTGGCATGAAAAAGAAGAAACAGGCAGTAAAACAACAAAAATTCATAGTGGTGCAGGCAGTATTTATAATGCAATACGATTGTTCTCAAACCAAGGTATTAATATTCCTGTAAGCCTAATTGGGGCTTTGATAATATTTTTCTCACTTAATTGGGTTTACGCAGTATATTCTTTATTTTTCTTACTTATTTATTTTTTAGGTGAATACTTTTTTAACAAAAGGGTTTCTTATTGGATAACTGAATGGAATAAAATTGTTGAGAAAGTTAGTGGTAAGTTTCATGAATCTACTTCAAATTTGTTAACTGTTAAATCAATGGGATTAAAAGGGGTTTTTGAAAAAACAACTAGTGATTATGAAAAAAAAGCATTTAATGTTTGGCGTAAAACAAAAGATATTAATCATCTTAAAGCAAAGACAATTAAGATTTTTTCTGCAATAGTTTATGCAGGGTTTATACTTATTTTAGGTTATCATGTTGTTTCTGGTTTAATTACTGTTGGTTTAATTTATACTTTTCTTAGTTACTTTGGTAATTTAAGAAAGGCAACTGATGGGTATACTAATGATATTAATAAATTTCTTGAAGCAAAATCATCAATTGGGAGGTTCATGACTATTTTTGGTGTTGAGATTATTGACAGAGATAAAAATAAAAAATCTTTACCTAAGAATTGGGAAGAAATAGAATTTAAGAATGTTTACTTTAAATATAAAAAGAAATATGTATTAAAAGGTTTTAATCTGAAAATAAAATGTAATGAAAAAATAGGTATTGTTGGCAGATCTGGTTGTGGTAAATCTAGCCTTGTAAAATTATTTTTAGGACTTTATCCTATAGAAAAAGGTTTAATTCAATTTGATAAAATTAATCTTAATGATATTAAGCATAAATCTATAACTGATGAGATTTCTGTTGTATTACAAGACTCTGAAATGTTTAATTCGTCATTATTTGAAAACATAACAATAACTTCTTTTAGTAAAGATAAAACTTTATTTGAAAAAGCAATAAAAATCTCTCAATTAAAACAACTTATAAGAAAGCTTCCTAAGGGGATTAATAGCCTTCTTGGCGAAAAAGGTTACAAGGTTAGTGGTGGTGAAAGACAAAGAATAGGTATTGCAAGAGCAATCTATAAAAACAGCCCTATACTAATTTTAGATGAGGCAACTTCTTCTCTAGATAGTAAAACTGAAGCTAAAATACAAAATGCTCTTGAAAAGAATTTTAAGAGTAAAACCTTATTAATAATTGCCCATAGACTTTCTACTCTTAGACATGTTGATAGAGTAGTTTTCATGGAAGGAGGAAAGATAGTTGAGAAAGGAACATTTAAGCAATTAATAAAAAAGAAAGGTAAGTTCTATAAACTTTATAAATTGCAGAAAAGCAAGTGATATTCTACTTTTAATTAAAAAAAGAATATACATACAAAAACTTCGTTTTTATGTATTCAATAAAATTGAATAGTCACAAAAAAGCGCATATTAGCTTTTTTGAGCATAGTTTTTTAAATCCCAATAATATTCTATATACTGCGCTGTGACTTAGTGAACACCAGATGATCCTTCGGGAGATGATTATAAAGAGTAACTGAGGAGCGCACTTCTTAATTCTCTTTTTTTACAAAAACTATTTAAACGAAAAAACCAAAGAAGAGATATGAAATATAAATATTCAAATAAAAAGTATAATGTTATTGGTTATGGAAGTTTAATTAATAAAAAATCATTTAAGAAAACTTTAACTAAGAGAAGCTTTAAACTTATAATTATTAAGGGATATAAAAGAATTTTTGACTTAGCTATTTTTGGGAGTAAAAGAGAAAACGCATTGAATATAAAAAAGTCTCCTAAACACAATTTTAATGCAATCTTGTTTAAAGTAACTGAAAAAGAATTAGCTAACCTAAAAACCAGAGAAGTTGAATATAACATTGAAGAAGAATGGGCCTATAATTTTAAAACTAACAAAAAATTATGTAAAAGTTTTATTTTTATTGATCCATTTATAGCAATTGATAAGTCAAATAAAAATCCTTACAAATCTTATTTTATTCTTTGCAGAGAAGGTGCATACGAGTTAGGAAAAGATTTCGGAAAATATTGGGATGAAACTACCTATACATCAAGTGGAAAAAAGATTTCAAATTGGTTAAAAAAGAATAAATTATATGATACAAAACCATAAAATCATTTCAGTTTTTTGCCTAATTTCAAAATTTAATAAAAGGTGATGCTTGTATTGATTATGCTAATATTTCCCACACTCACTACGCAAACTTTTTATATTTCTGAAGTAATAAATACTATTAAGGGTGTTAAAATGGTTTTAACCGAAGATGATAAAAAACTCCTGCTTCATTTAGCAAGAGATGCAATGAATGCAGAACTTGATAGAAAGGATATTAATGATGAGTTAATACAAGGTGTAAAAAAGTTTAATCTTAAGAAAGGTGTTTTTGTAACTCTTACAAAGAATAATAAGTTAAGAGGTTGCATTGGACAAATAATTCCTATTCTGCCAACATGGCAAGCAATAATTGAAGCAGCAAAGAGTGCAGCATTTCATGATCCAAGATTTCCTTCTTTAGATCGTTCTGAACTTCCTTTTGTCAAGATTGAGATTTCTATGTTGTCAACTTTAGAAAAGTTAGAAGTTACTAAACCAGAAGAGTATCTTGATAAAATTGAAATAGGAAGACATGGTTTATTCTTAGAGTCTGGTTCAGGAAATGCAGGTTTACTTCTTCCTCAAGTATTTACTGAACATAAGGCAGACCCCTTGCACGCATTGCAAATGACTTGTCAGAAAGCAGGACTTCCTGTTAATGCTTGGAAAAATTCTGATGTAATTTTTAGAACTTTTGAAGCAGAAATTTTCCGTGAGAATTAATCTAAATCTTTTAGTGTAATTGGTATTCCGTTTTTCCAGAGTTCAAAAAATGTTTTTTTTAGTGCAATTATTAATCCTTTGTTTCTAGAGCAAATACTTGTTCTTTCTTCTTTGTTTTCATAATTATGTGCAGAAAATATTGCTTCATCTGAATCTTTAATCATTATTGAAAATCCTTTTATTTCTTTATTTACTTTGATTTCTGCGCCATATTTAAGACCTATTTCAATATTCTTTTTATTTTTGCTATTTACCTCTTGAATTATGATTCTTATTTTTCTTTTTCTTTCTAACACTTTTCTTAAACTTAATCTTGTTGGAAAAGTTCCTATAAAAGAAGGTGCAATTTGTATTATTTCTTTTTTGGTAGTTTCTCTGAATCTTATTACTTGGTTTAGATGTTCTTCTCTCCCATTAAATATTCTAACAGAAGGTTCACTTTCTTGAACATTGTAACTTTTAGGTTTTAGTTCTATAGAATTAATTTCTTCAATTTTTTCATCTAATGTAGCTTTTCTTTTTTGTAAATAAAATTCTAAAGACTTTTTTATGTCTTTTATTTGATACCTTTTCGGTTTGTCTGGAATTGTAATAACAAAGCCTTTTTTTTGAAGTTCTTTTAATACAGAGTAAATTCTGCCTTGAGGAATTTTTGTGTTCTTATAAACTGCTTTAGCATCTGCTAAATTTACTCTGCTTAAGTATAATATTGCTTCTTTCTCATAAAGAGTCAGTTTTAGTCGGTCTAAATATTGAATAAGCTCCATAAACTTTTAAAAGTTGTTTCATATATTTAAAAGTTTCTATTGTTTCCCATATAATATGGTGAAAATTAGCCAGTTGATTATAGGTAATCACGAAAAACGAGAAGATGGCTTGTTGGGCATAAGTTCAACTGTAACTTTAATCCAATCAGACAAGAACGTATTGGTTGACACTGGTTCCTTTAGGAACGAATCTGTCCTAACTGAAGCATTGAAGAAGCACGGCTTAGCCCCTAAAGACATAGATATAGTTATCCTAACCCATACGCATATTGATCATTGTATGAATTTGCACCTTTTTGCTAATGCCAAGGTCTATTGTAAGTTCTTAGATAAATATCCTGGGCTGGTCCATAATATTGAACAAGGGGCTTTACAAAGAGCTACAATTGAAGATGGTACAGTGGTTGCAGAAAATGTTTCTTTATTGTTAACTCCTGGCCATACCAATGATTCAATATCTGTTGTTGTTTCTAATAGTGATAAAAAAACAATTGTTTCTGGTGATGCTTTTTACTCAGAGAAAAATGTTGATAATGACCCACTTGATTTTGTTACATCTGATATGGGCCAATACAATGAAAGTAGAAAAAAGATTCTTGCTATTGCAGATTACATTATTCCGGGTCACGGAAAGATGTTTAAGGTGGTGTAATTATTAATATTAGGGAGATTAAAATGTTTGTTGATAAGAATTATTTTTCATCTAAAGAAGCGAAAAAATTAAATTTGT
Source organism: uncultured Methanosarcinales archaeon (assembly GCA_964478955.1). GTDB lineage: Archaea > Nanobdellota > Nanobdellia > Woesearchaeales > CAYZNE01 > CAYZNE01. Next base: position 317 of record CAYZNE010000035.1, on the reverse strand, counting down.
TATTTAGTGGAACTATTAGTCAAAGAAAGATGATTACTCCCCAAGTATTCTTAGATGATTTAGCAAATTTAATCAGTTCAAAATATTGTTATAATCATACTAATGCAAATATGAATCGTGCTGGGAATATATTAGCAACTTATCCACTTGGCTCTTTTTTAGAGGGGAAAAAGCTTCTAATTGTTAATGCAATAACAAAAATGTTTCCTTTTAATGGGGTGAATTCAACTGAGAGAGAACATGTTGATTCTTTTACAATAAATTATTTAGGAAAAATTGATAGAAAGGTTTTGCAAGATATTAAAAATAATATTCTT
>CAYZNE010000034.1:0-9812 GCA_964478955.1 uncultured Methanosarcinales archaeon | reverse complement strand
ATCAACAATCTTCTGCATACACTCAACAAAGTCTTGAGCATCACTTAGATATTTATCATATTGCTCTGCAGGTATGTGTGTTATTTCTTTGTGTTCAATTGCCTTATTTAGATGATAGAATTCGTGTAGCATTAAAGAGTATTTCTTCTCAATCTTGCCTGTTTTCACAAACTTTTGTTCAATTAGGTTATGAACATGACTTGGTCCTGGTGGGATCTCATTAACTTTCATGAGTGCAGCTTCTGCAGCATCAATTACTGCCCAATAAAGATCAATGCAGCCTGCTAAAATATGGTTCCTAGAACTAAGTAATGAGTATTTACTACGAGAAATATAATTTATTATAGATTCTTTGCTGGGTTTTATTCTTCCTTGGTATAATAATAGTTTTAGTGGTGTAAAAAATCCTGTGTCTCTTATTGCAATTCCTTCTCTTAGGATGTTTACTGCTATCGGATCTCCTACTCTCATGTATTCCCAAAGATTAGTTAGTCTCATGGTAGTTATGTGTAGCCTGTCTGAAACTCTTTGGACTACACTTTGTGTTAGAACTCTATATCCCTGGACTATTGCTTTGTCAAAATCCACAAGAATGTCATCAACTATGACTAAGATGTCAATATCTCCTTTTTTCTTACTTTTTCTTGCTGTGCTACCAAATAAAACTATTGCCTTTACAAAATCTTGAAATTCCCCAATCATTAACTTAGAAAACTGATATGCAATATCCATATCCCTCTTTGGATACTTTTCTTCTTGTTTTTTAATAATAGGATTCTTCTTTATGTTAAAATCCAATGCTACACCCCTTTTTACTAATTATTCTTATTTATACTTTATAAATTTAATGGCAAATGACCTTTCACTCAGTTGATGTGTTTGTTTATGGTTCTGCAATCCCGCAGGAACATCCCCCTGCAACGAACTCAATGTGATTATCTAATGAGCTCACTTTAAGGTCATTAATGCAATGGGACCTCTGACCAGGTTTTAAATTGATTACTTGGCGCATATGCTCCTGCAATATATAATGGTGTTGATTTATACTCAAAATGTTTCTGTCTAAAGTCTCTAAAGCTTCCTCTTGGATGGCTTGAATAAACAGGAGTTCCAAAATATGACCAAGTATCTTGTAATGCGGTTGTAGGATTAAAACTTCCTCCTTCAACAATAAAGTCATCGTAACCCTTTGATTTTAGTTTTTTCACAAATTCTCTTATTGGCGCATTTCCTTGACCTGGAGTTAGGTGTTCATCGTCAAAACCAAAATTGTCTGCAAGGTGAAAGTGGCCTAAGACCTTCTTTTCATGCATTTTATCAATTTCTTTTAACATCCAGCTATCAAATCTTTTATTATAATCTTTATCATTTTCTCCGGAATTTCTTTGGAAATGTTTTCTCCATTGATTAAGATGTCCGACATCTATAGTTGATTTAATAACTTTTTCTGCAACTTTTTTAGCTTTTTCTTCACCCATAGATATTTTATTATCTGCAATAAATTTTTTTCTTGAAGCTTGAATAATTTCAGTCATTTCTTCTGGGTGTGAACCAAACATTCCCGGTTGCCAATTCTCTGGTGCTAAATATAAATCTTTCATATCAGGGTCTTTTTTGTTTTCATTTTTTATCCAAACTTTTTGAGCTAAGTAAGAGATAGAACTTGCAGTTTTCTCAATACCATAATCATGAATCGTTTGAATATTATTAATACTATCTTGTGCTTGTCTTGCTTGAGCATCTGCAGTTGCACTCGACTCGTGAATGTGTCTCATAGAATCTTCTTCATCTTTTATTTTTCTATTTAGATAATCTAGTTTTGATTCTGTGGTACTTAGAATATTAAATTCTTCAGGCATACCATAAACCCCTCTTTCTTTTTCAAGTCTCCATTCTTCTCCTTCAGGAATAGTGTCTTTTAGTTTTTCATAATATTCAAGAGCATCTAACCATTTCTTTCTTTGGAATTTATGAGTTTCATATTGTCTTGCGTGATATAACGAGCTTCCTTTCGCTTGTAGAACTTTATTACTAGTTTGAGATTTTACATATAACTGTTCTGGAGAAACATTAAGTCCATGTCTTTTATTGAATTTTTCTGCTTGTTCTGCAAAATCTGAAAAACTCATCTTTTTAACATCAAAATTAGTATTATCAGAGTTCCATTTCGGTAGTCTTTCAAACCATCTTTCTGTTTGTGATGGATCAGGACTTATGAATTTCCCCTCTTTGTCAACCCATTCATCTTCAAATACTTCGTTGCCAAACTTATCTCTATATTTTTTATATTTATCACCATTAAATTGATCTTCGCCAATATATGTAAATATTCTATTTCCTTTTGTGTCATTATAATTTCCACTACGATCTTCATCATAGTTTTCTGTTTCAGAAAAGCTTTTTACTGTTAAGAATTCTGGTTCGTACATTAGTTGATCTTTTCTTATACCACTAATTTGCCCACTTAACGTATCCACAGTGTAGAGTGCAGCTTTATCTTCTTCTGTGCTAAATCCTTTAAACTCTCCAAATTTAGTTGTAAAATCTTGTTCACTAATTGGTCTTTGCCATTCTCCTGTATGAAAAACAATTGCTCCTCCTGTGCTTGCGTCTGCTGCAAAATCAATTGCTTTTTCTATTTCATTTATTGAAGTTTCTCTTTGTCTATCATCAAATCCTTCTCTTCCAAAGCCCGCAAGCCCTTCAACTGCAACAGTAGCATGAGTACTCATTGTTGCTTCATTAATTTTCAATAGATTTCTTATTTCTTCCCTTTCTTCTCTTCCAATACTTTCAGGTGTAAAGCTATCCTTATTTCCTTTGCCTTTTCCAAAGAAAGTAAGTTCCATCTTAGATGCACCATCATGAAGTCTTGCTTCAACTCCCTGCGTTGGATGTACAAAGGGATTCATACTAACACCTATTTGTTTAGGGCCAAGTCCACTAATTGGTTTTTCTTTGGCCTGTATAGGTTCTTCTAATTCAGGATGTTCGGGGTCAACTGCAGAAACATATTCTCTGTCCATGGCTTGGTAATAACCAGTATTAAATACAACCATCAGTATGTGTCTCCATCATATTTTTGAATATTATCAAACGCTTGATCTAGAACAGACTCCATTCGTTTTTTATAACCAAACTCATCTTCTTCGTCTTTCATTTTGTCAACAACAGATTTTATCTTTCGTAATGATTCATAATTAAATATGTGTTCTGATTGTGGATCTCCTTGATGTTGAGTAAACTCTTTCATCATATGATATGCATTGCTTTTATCTGCATTTGTTTCTGAACGAAGTTTATCAACAAGAGAATCATAATTAACTCCCTTAATTTCTTTTTGTTGTTGAATTATTTCTTCTTCAGTCGGTTGTCTTTGTAATCTTTTACTTTCTATTTGTGTAAGCTCTTCAATTGACTCATTTATTTCATCACTTAATTCATCTTCTAGAGCTTTTGATTTCTTTTTTAATTCTTCAAGTTCTCTTTGTTTCTCTTGTTCTATTTGTTTTATTTTTTCTTCATCAAGCTCTTTCAATCTTTTAAGAAGTGCGATTCTTTCTTCTGGTGGAATGTTACTAATTTTGTTTAAATTTACCATGTTAACATATCATTTGCTTTTTTGTAGATTTTATACGTTAACCAAGTCGATAAGGTTGCGACCCCTTCTGCTTTTTCAACATATTTTTCATTTGGAAGTTTAGGGCCCTTATCATCTTCTTTTTGTTTTCCTGGAAAGAATCCTCCTCCTATTTCTGCAAAGCCTTTGAATATTGCAATAAAAGGTGATAGTATACTTTCTTGTTGTTGGGGTTTTGGTTTCAGTTTTTCTTTGTCCTTTCCAAAAATTTCTCCACACTCTTCTAAATATTTCTTAAAACTATCTCCAAGCATATCCATTGCTGATTGAATTTTATCATCTGCTAAACCTAAAAGTTCAAGATCTTCATCATCTTTATATTTTTTATATGCTTCAATTTGTTGTTCACTCCACCCATATGCTTTAAGGCTAACCGTTACATTTCCGACGTGTATCGGACCCTTATGTTGATAGTCTTGTGTATGGAAATTCATATCTGGCTTGGTTGTATATGAAAAGTTTGCCAATGTACATGCATGGACATTTCCTGCTATTTTTTTATGTGCAAGAATTTCTATTTCAATCATTGATGTTTCAAAAGCCCCAATTATATCCGCACTCTCAATATGTTTTTGATTCATAGACAATCTTTTAATGTTTCTAAGATAGGGTTTTATCCAATTCATATAAGTTTTAATTGTTTGCCAGTGTTGATACATATATCTTAATTGGAATTCTCTTCTTGTATTGAATTCTTTGTCTGTTTGTTCTTTCCAGTTTAAGAAATTAAATAATTTTTTTTTCAAAACATTCTTAACTCTTTTATTATAATCCATACCATCAACTTTGTCGTCTATTGCTCTTATAGAATAAACATGAGTGTTAAAAAATAAATCTGGTAGAATATGATAACCAACTTCTCTTGCAAGTCCATAAACAGAGCTAACTTCTTTTGCTCCACCTTCTACTAACTCTACAAACTCACTTTTTAGAGTTACATCTGCACTCTTTAGTTTTTCTCCTGTTGTTTTATCTTTCCATGCCTGTCGAACAACAAGTTTTTCATCAATCATTCTTAATTCTCTGACAATTTGAAATAATTGTTTTATTAATTCAGAAATAACTCTTAGATATCCTCCTGCTTTATCTTGTTGCAGTCCAATTCTTTGTGAGGATTGACCCCAGAATGCACTTGTTTCGCTGGCTGAAAAAGTGTCTATTATTTTTTCAACTTTACTGTATCCTTGATCTTGTTTAAGATGGTCTAGAAACCAATAGTATATTGCTTCGATTGGTGTTCCAAAACTCTCTACTTTTAGTCGAAAACTTTTTGCAGGCACAGGATAACCTGTTTTTTCATATATTCCGTCTGCAACTTCTGCTTCTTCTTCTTTAAACCCATTATCAGAAAGGAATTGCTCCCATGCAGTCTTTGGTTTTTCTATTTGTTGTTCCATTTGATTAAAATTTTATTATGTGCAACCAATTGGTTCATTACAATCAATAACATTGTCATAACAATGAATTGGGTTAGGTCCTAAATCAGGACTTTCCATAAAACAATATTCTCCACTAGTAGGTTGGGCAAATATCACCCCAGATATGTTATGTTCAGTTGTCCCAGGAGCATCTCTTATGAATGTCACTTTTATATTTATGTTGTTCTTGACATTTTCACTTAAAGTAATTCCTGGGCATGCAATAATTGCATCTCTGCCAACACTAAGGTTTGTCACATCTATGCCACAATCAATATAACTTTGTTCGCCACTCAATTTTGCTTCCATCTTTGTTATATTTATATCTCTTGCAAAGTTATTTCTAAATCTAAGTGCAACTAATCCTTCTCCATTTGCATCTGAATCAATAAAAAACTCTTCTGCTTTTAGTTGCTCTCCAAATTCAAAACTCTCAGGCAGATATCTGCTTGGATTGAAAAACCCGTAATTTATTAGAATTCCAATTGCAAGTAAAACAATAATAAGAACCCAGCCATAAGTGGTTAGGAATTCAACTGAAGATTGAGCTTTCTTTATTTTAGATTTCATCTGGATTAGGCCTCTTTTTATACATTTTAGTTTATATACTATTTTTGCTCTATGAATTTATAAATTTGACTATTATATGAAGCCATTTTAAGGCGAGCTTATTAGATTTGAGGCATATATAGTTAACACTATTAAATTATAAAAAAAAATCTAGAAAAATTTAATGTGTTTTGATAAATGTTGCTGCAGACATCAAAAATATTGCCAACAATAAGAATGTCACACTTAATTCTGCTTTTATCAAACCAAGTATTGCAACAATAATTGCTAAGATAAATATTGTTAAAGACCACCCAACTGGATGTTTAATCGCTTTTGCCATGTTTAACCTCCTTTAAAGTAATTATTTTAATATTTATTATACTAATTTATAAAGGTTTTGCAGTAAATGGTTTCAGGGCAGTTATAGTAAGTCAGACAATTTCTAATTCTTCTATATTTAATTCAGGTATAGCTCCTTTTTGCAAAACACCAGTAATAATTATTTCTTTACCAATTAACTCTTCAATCTGTTCTTTTGTAAACTCTTGTTTTTTGTCATAGTAAAATGTGCTAATCTTGCATTTTGTGTCCAGAGTTATTAAGAAAGAATTCTCAAATTTTCTATAATCAATCACTCTTCCTTGTAATTCAATACTTTTCCCAATGTTCTCCTGTGTTAAGTTGTTGCCGCCAACTAAGTTGAAGTTATATGTTCTGATTGTAAAAAGCAATGCAATTATTCCTATTATACTAATAATTATAGAAATTTTACCTAGTGAATCCATATTATTATTAAATATGATCTCTTTATTTGTTTTGCTTTGCAGTTTCCGAAGAATTTTCAGTTTTTTAGTTTTTTTTATTGTTTATACCTATTTAAAAATCAATACTTTTATAAACTATTAAATATAAATTCACTTGTGAATATCATTTATCTAATAAAATATGATATGAGGTGATTTTAGATGTTTAATAAAAAAGGCCAAGCAGCCTTAGAATTTTTAACTACATATGGTTGGGCATTTCTTGTAATTCTTGTTATGATAGGTGCACTAAGTTATTTTGGTGTTCTAAACCCAGAAGCTTATATTCCTGAAGCATGTAATTTTGGTGCAGTTTTATCATGTTCAGGATCTTATGGTATAGAATATGCTCGTGCCACTAATCTTGGTATTACTAGGATTGATGTTATGAATATGATGAATAATGAGTTTAGCATTGATACTGTTGAATTTAAAGAAAAGTCTGATCCTGCTTTCGTAGATGTGACTGCTTTGTCTACTTGGGGAGTTCACGGTGGACTTGTAACTGCTTGGAATCTTCCAACACAAAATGCAGATCAATTAGTTATAACTTATAACGAGGACTTAGTAGCTGTTGCTGATTATGTTGTTAGAGACAATATGAATGCTAAAAAAATATATCAATTTAGAATAGTATATACATTAGGCAGTTCAAGCACTATTAAAAAAGTAGTTGAAGGATCTATAACAACAAGACCATATGTTGTAACATAGTGAGCTAATTAATTATTTTTTTTATTTTTTTTTTATTCTATTAAATAATCAAAAATCTTTGATATTTGTCTTTATTTAACTTTGTTAAATGACCAAAACTATTTAGTTTTGTCTTCTTTTTATCAATAACCTTTAAAAAAGACTGAGTTAAATCTAAGCATATGGTGTCTAAAAATAAAAAAGCTGCATCCTTCTTCTTGTTTGATGCAGTTATAGCTGCAACCATCTTTTTTGTAGCAGTCTCACTAATCTTAACTTCACTAGATGTTTCTCCTGAAGTAGAATCCACAAGAGTTTATGGTGAAGATTTAATTCAGTTTTATATGACTACTCCTGTAGGAGCTATTGCTGATGAGGAAATAACTAACATGACCCTAAATGGAACTATAGAAAATCCTGCAAACACTTTGCTAGAGCAGATACTGGTTTTTTATCATGATAATCAAACCTCAACAAATTCAAATTTTATTTCCCAAATTTCAGATTTAAAGATTCCTTCAAAGTTTAGTTTTAATATTTCTGTATCAAATAGTTCGACAACAGAAACCCTTTATTCAAGACAGCAAAATTATGCTGATTACACAAGTTTTACAAAAGTTAGGCGTCTTGGAATAGCAAGATTAAATGATGGCTCATTATACGGCCCCCTAATAGTTACTGTTTCAGTGTGGTATTAATATGATAAAAAAGATTCAAAAAAATAAGAAGGCAATTATTTTTACTTTACTTGCCCTAGTATTATCATCTATGTTTATTCTAATACTTACAACAGGAACAACGATGAGAGTTGATGATGGAGTTGAACTTGCAAAAGTTAGAGCAGGATTATTCAGCTCATACCATGACTCTTTTGTTGCATATTCAAGTTATGCTTTAGAGATTGCTGCAAAGGCTTGTCTCCAATCAGTTAGCCAACACATGACTAATAATAATGTTTTTTATCCTACTGAAGAGAAGGTTCTCAATGATATTGCTGGTTGTATGAATGATTCGTATTCAGTTTATTTTGGTATTGGGTTAGGTTCAGCAGAAAACTTAACTGTTCCAGTACTATTAGATCAATTTGTTAAGCTAACTGAAGAAGATTATGGTATTTACACAAATTATACCCTTACAAATATTGAACTTTCTAAGTTAACTGCAAACAGATTAAAGATTACTGCAGATATCAAAACAGTAATATATGATTCAACAACCTCACTAAATCTTCCTGAAACACAGTTGATATCTGATGCAGATTATGGAGGTGTTGTTGACCCTTATTATAACAATAATATAAATGACTTTCGTGTTATTCGAAAAGTAAGTATTATTGGTGAATCAATGGAACCATATATTGGTTTAGACTTTCAAGATTTTCTAACAAAAGTTGATTATGTTGAATATACTGAGATTGGAATTTCTGCAATTGATCGTTTCCTAAATAAAACAAATTCTGCATCTTCTGGGTTAATTTCTTTTATCAATGATTCTAGTTTAATCCCTTATTCAAACCATTCCTCTTGGGTTGATTTTCATATTGTTAATAAAACTTATTTTGATTGTTCTAAACTTTATTGTTATGATTCTAATTGTGGTGCTGGGGATTTTGCACTAGATTCTGATACCTTTTTAGCTTTGTGGGTAATGTATAATTTAAATATTACTGATTGGGATACTAAGTGTGAATAAAATGGCAAAAATATCTATAGATACACCTTTATTTGAACTTACATTAAGAAAATATGAAAAGCCCCAACTTCTTAAAGAAAGAGAATTAGTTAGAAAACTTTGTTTATCACTCGGGGTGTTACAACCTGGTGATTCAAGAGATGTAATAGTTGATATACTCTATGTTTTATTAAAAAATAAGAGGGAACTGAGTAGTAAAGAAATAGAAGATCAAACAATAGGTTTTAGAAAAGATAATTTTCTTCCTCTAAAAGGTATAGCTCCAAGTAATATTCGTAGGCAGTTATCAAGATTGAGAGATTTATTCTTAATAGAAAAACTTGCAAATACTTACAGAATAAAAGAAAATAGTTCGTTGTATGAATTATTCTCAGAAAATCTTGAAAAATATTATTTAAAGTCAATACTTGAAAGAGTTAAAGATTATTTGAAAGAAGTTGATAAAAGATTTGGGTTGTAGAATGGTTTATCTCCCTGAAGAAGATTCATATCTTCTAATAAACACAATAAGAAAACATCTAAAGTCAAAAAACCATACAGTTCTAGAGATGGGTGCAGGTTCTGGTGTGATTAGTATTTATCTATCTGATTATGTTTCTAAAGTTTATGCAGTTGATATTGATAAAGAAGCAATAGCTTATGCTAAGAAAGAAATAAGAAAAGTCAGTTCTCGGCGAGAAAAACCAATAAAGAATATTCATTTAATTAATAGTAATTTATTTTCTAAAGTAAATAAAGAGCTAAGATTTGATTTAATAGTATTTAATCCACCATATCTTCCAAATGAAAAAAAGATAGAAAATGATATTGCACTCAATGGTGGACCAGAAGGAAATGAAATCATAATTAAGTTTTTAGAGCAAGCAAAAGATTACCTATACATTAATGGAGAAATACTATTATTATTCTCTTCATTTAGTAAAAGAAACAAAATTCTAAAAAAAGCAAAAGAATTAGGTTATGAAACCAAATTATTAAGTAAAAAAACAATATTTTTTGAAAAGTTATACGTTT